>JAYTZS010000414.1:0-7714 GCA_043741885.1 Bdellovibrio sp.
GTGTCACTGAACGTCAGTCCCATGATCGGTGAGGAGTGTGGATGTTGAGCATCGATATAAGGCTCATCATTTTCATTTTTCTCACCGATTTGGAGCAGCTCTGGATAGCCCTCTTTAGGGAAAGTCCACTTTTCTAAAGTCATCATCAGATCCACATCCAAATAATGATTCCCGTAAGAATTTCCCATTTCGGCCATGAACATACTGGGTGCAGTCAGTCGGTTTCGACCTCTGACTCCCTCCTCGAAATCTTGAACAACGAAGCCGTTCCCGTGCAACATCCACATGCCCATGGGCATGTTCGCCATTGGAAGAGCTATGCAAGTGTTAGTGGTGCGATCCCAAACCATCATTTCGCTACAGGCAGCTGCCTCCATCGTCTGGGAGGAATCCATCTTCATTGCGCCCATATGATCTGAGTCTTTTTTCATTTTACTCATGTCCATGCCTTGCATTGATCGATCCATCTGCATGGGCTCTGCAATGGCCGAAAATGAGATCTCCAGTAAACAAAAACACAATAGTAGCCGAAACATAGATGCTCCATTCAGAATCGTCTTTTCAGAGCGAGTTATTTCACCCCAATTTTAGGGCGCTAAATTTGATGATGCAAAATAAACACCAGTTCAAACGAATCAGCTCATTAGAATAAAAATGATTTTGCCTTGAACGTTTTGAAACAGAATTTGCCTGAATCAAACAAATGAGTTTCATCATGTTTTGATCAGCGAAGAAAATTATTTGATATAAGGAAATTCATCGAAGTTCTTGTTGAGACTGCTTGAGGTTCGAGATTTCTAATCGGTTGATTTCAGCGTTCCCGGGAGCTCTCGCTTTATCAGCCTCGAGCTCAGAAATTCTTTCTTGGATTTTTTTACGCGAATTGTCGCCGTCAGGCAACAGCAGCGGAACTTGCCGCAAGTGTTGATAAAACCATTATAAAATAAACTGCGCGTAATTGCTTCATTTGACTCTTTTGTCATCGGCCCAATGCCTATTCTTCTAGGCAATCCCCGGTACTAGAAATTTCAACAAACATTTAATCTAGCCACTCAACACAGACTGGCTAGATGCTAGAATCGTACAATCTAAACCTAGGACTATCCTGTAGGTGAAGTCAAAATGACCTGACGATTAATGATAAATCTTCTAGTTCAATTTCTAAAGAACCTTCACTGGAAAATGACACCCTCTTCAAATTTTCAAACCTCTTAATCTTAATGAATTTCCAATCACAGACACTGAGCTCAGCGCCATGGCAGCACTGGCAATCATCGGACTTAACAAAAAACCGAATGACGGATACAGAATTCCTGCGGCGATTGGCACTCCGACGAAATTGTAGATAAAAGCAAAAAACAAATTCTGTTTGATGTTTTTCATTGTGTGAATGCTCAGGTTGCGAGCCTTGAGAAGCCCACTAAGATCTCCTTTGATCAAAGTGATTCCAGCGCTCTCAATGGCGACGTCTGTGCCATGTCCCATGGCAACTCCAACTTGGGCCTGCGCTAACGCCGGAGCATCGTTCACCCCGTCTCCCGCCATGGCCACAATTCGTCCTTCTTTCTGTAATTTCTCGATTGCTTCTTTTTTCTGGTGAGGCAAAACATCTGAAATCACCTGATCGATTCCAATTTGTCGTGCGACCGCTTGGGCCGTTTGATGGCTGTCTCCAGTCAGCATCACCACCTTCAGACCTTGAGCTCTTAATGCTTCCACTGCGGCCTTTGCACTGGTTTTGATTTTGTCATTCACCGAAACGAGTCCGAGAAGTGTTTTGCCGTCAGTTAAAAACATGACTGTTTGTCCGAGATCACGCAATCCATTGAGCTCTGCTTCGACCGAAGTCAGAGAAATCTTTTTTTCTTCCATCCATTTGCTATTGCCGATAAAGAACTGGTTTCCATCGATTACACCCGAGATTCCCTTTCCAGTTTCGGACTGGAATTTTTCTGCTCTGGGCAGATCTCCGATTTTTTTATCTGAGGCACCTTTGACAATCGCTTGTGCCAATGGATGTTCGCTTGAATTCTCGAGAGCTGCCGCTATTTTTAAGACAGCCATTTCATCCATTGGACCTAAAGCGCGCACCGAAACCAAACTCGGCTTGCCTTCGGTCAAAGTCCCCGTTTTATCAACAACGACTGTATCCACTTTCGAGAAGACTTCGAGAGCTTCAGCATTCTTAATTAAAATTCCATTTTGTGCACCCAGTCCGGTTCCAACCATAATCGACATCGGAGTTGCAAGCCCCAGGGCGCAAGGACAGGCGATGATCAAAACTGCAATCGCATTGACAAGTCCATAGGTGAACTTTGGATCGGGACCAATAAAGAACCAAACGAAGAATGTCACAATTGAGATCACAATCACACCGGGCACGAAATAACCAGCGACCAAATCTGCTAACTTTTGAATGGGTGCTCGGGTTCGCTGGGCTTCAGAGACCATCTTAACGATTTGTGAGAGCAAGGTGTCCCCACCAACCCGCTCGACCTTCATCAGAAAGGTTCCGGTTGAACTATTTAAAGTTCCGCCAGTAACTTTGGAGTCTGATGTCTTCTCGACAGGAATTGGCTCTCCCGTGATCATTGACTCATCGACTGAGCTTTGGCCTTCGACAACAGTTCCATCGACAGGAATCTGGCTTCCTGGTCGGACTCGTAAAATATCGCCTGTTTTCACTTCAGCGAGATCGATTTCTTGTTCGACCCCATCTCGCACCCTGAATGCTTTTTTCGGCGCTAGTTTCAGAAGTGCCTTGATAGCTCCTGAAGTTTGGCTTCTGGCTTTGAGTTCAAGAACTTGCCCAAGCAGCACTAGCGAGATGATTGCAGCTGCGGCTTCAAAATAGACGCCCATCTCACCCGTCTGCATATTCCGGAAAGCTTCAGGGAAACTTTGTGGGAAGAGCGTTGCAACCACGCTGTATCCGTACGCAACAAGTGTTCCGAGAGCGATCAAAGTGAACATGTTCAAATTGCGAGTGCGAACAGAATTCCAGCCTCGCTCTAGAATCGGCCAACCACACCAAAGAACAACTGGAGTCGATAAAATTAACTGCAGCCAATTCATTGAAAGACCGGGGACGTGAATGCTGGCTGCCATCTCTGACATTGCCAGTAAGATGAGTGGTACTGAGAAAATCAATGAGAGATAGAATCGTCGGCTCATATCGATCAACTCGTGATTGGGTCCCTCGTCGAGCGATGCTTCGACTGGCTCGAGAGCCATCCCACAGATGGGACAGGTTCCGGGTCCGATCTGCCGAATCTGTGGATGCATGGGGCAAGTGTATTCAGCACCCTTTTGGATTTCCGTGACAGGCTGAGGGTTGAGAAATTTTCCAGGTTCTGAATCAAACTTCACTTTGCATTTTGGATTGCAAAAGAAATAGTCGTGGTCATGGTAATGGCTTGTCCCACCCTTGGCTGACAAGGGGTTTACCATCATTCCGCAGACTGGATCTTTTTCGGTCTTACCGGCAATGTCAGTCGCGGCCGGCACAGCTGAGGACATTTGATGATCTCTGTGATCCATTTGGAATTTCCTTTATGTCTACAAGTTCGCAACCCCAACTGAAGTTTTTTGAACCTGCGAGTGAATCGAATTAAGTTCAGTGATCAGTTCAAAATGCTGGAGCTGCATCTCAAAATACCGTTCGCTCGCTGATACCAAATCAGGTGAGTTCTTTACTCCCCGCTTGTATTCAGAAAGCGTCAGATCGTAGTATTTATTCATCTTCTTCAAAGAACCTTGATTGAGATCATAGAGCTTCCAAGCTTGTTCGAACCGAAGTTTCAGTTGTGCGAGATCTTGACTGAGCTCAAGCTTTTTCAATTTGACTTCTTTTCTCAGTGCCTGAGAGCGATAGGACTGAGCCTGACTTTTTTGATAGGTATCAAACCCAGAAAAAAATGGAAGTGAGACTGAAAGCAAGACATTGCTCTCATCGTTACGGACAGGTGAATTTTCCTGAAGTGTGAGCCTTCCATATTGAGCTTCGAGATTGACCTCTGGCCAAAACTCGGCCGAAACTTCCTTTTTCTCAAGCTCAGAGATCTGCTGATCGAGCTCATATTTTTGCGTGACTAATGATGGAGGTGAAGTTGCAGGAACGAGTTCTCGAGCAGGCAAGTCAAGCTCTCCTGAAACTTCCATTCCTGGTTCATTGGGCAGATTGAGCAAAGTTTGCAGCTCATTCAATTTTCTTAACTTTTCACTTTGGACTTTCTGAATCCGAATCTGAATCGTACTTTCTCGCAATTCGAATTCTAAGTTATCCACAGAAGAGGTCAGACCTGCCGAAACTTTTTTTCCAGCCATTGCTTTTTGCTGGTTGTTGGTCTCAAACTCCTTTTGTAGGATTTCTAAAACTCTGGATTCCCCCAGAAGTTCATTGTAAAGCTCTTTGGCCCGAATCAGCTGACGTTGCTGACTTGCCTCAACTTTCAATCGACCGATATTTTCTTCTAGTTTCAGGCGATCTCGAAAAGAGACGTCTCGAAATCCGCGAAATAAATTCCACCGGCCTCGTAAATAGGTTTGAGTGCCTTTTTCCGGGAGATCAACCGTATCTTTTTTTCCTATACCGCCAACGATAGCAAGTTCAGGCAAGAGAGGAGACAAAGCGGCCTGGCTCAAATGCTCACTTGCCTTTAAATCCAATTCGGATTTTTGAATCTCTAAATTGGACCCCAGAATCTGCTTTTCGATATCCGGCCAAGCCAAGCTTTTTGCAAACCCGACTGAACTTAATAACAAAATAAAAACAGAAATCCATTTCATTGAAACCCCGACAAGTTGCATTTGATTTTTACTGCTCGACTTGAACTTTGATTTTATCGGTATTGCCTCTGTATTCAGCTTTCATTTCAACATTGAGCCGGTAAGCTCCTTTGAAATCGACTTTTGAATAATACGCACCATCCTTCGGCTCAAAAGAAACCGCAAATGGCTTTCCTTTTGGTGGCTGAGCCATGGCAGATATTTTCACTTCAGCCAAAGGGATATCTCCACCCTCATGGGCAAGAGGATAAATTTTGAGCTCCCCGCCGGAGGACACGACTTCAAGATTTAACTGATGTCCTGTTTTGACAACTCCGCCATGAAAAGCCTTCAAACTGCCTGGAGCATCGCTATGACCTTCATGAGCAAAGACAGAAAAACTTGCTACCGTCAAAACTGAAAATAAAAATGCCTTCATAAAAACTCCTTTAATTTTTTAGTTGATTGTTATTTGTGAGAGTGAATTTCGATAAAATCACCTTCATTGAATTTAACTCCATCTTCGAATTTGACCGCTGAATAATGCTCGTTCAGAATTTCGGTCACGATACCATGACCTTTTTGCACTTTCTCACATTTCTGAACAGACCCTTTTTGAGGAGGCTTTACACACTTGTTCCAGTAAAGCTCCACGTGTTGTCCAACCGAAACCTCATCGCTGTTCATCGCGATGTGAGCATCTGTTTCATCGATCTTCATCGCAACCACTCCTCGCTTCACGCCAGAGGCGCAAGAGACTAAAAGTGAGGCAGCTGCCACCGCAACAAAACTAAACATAAACTTAGACATGAGAAACTCCTTCATGGTTGAAAAAATCATCTTCTTTTTTATTGAGCAAACTTGCTTCAGCCGATTTTCGTCCGAAGTGGTAAAACACAGTGGGTGTGACAAAAATGTCAAGCAAAGTGGAACTGAGCAGCCCTCCGACAATGACCACAGCCACGGGATGAAGGATTTCTTTCCCCGACTCTCCACCCGCTATGACAATTGGGATCAGTCCTAAAATGGCCGTCAGTGCTGTCATGAGAACCGGAACAAGCCTTTCTAGAGATCCTCGGATCACCATCTCTTTGGAAAATTTCTCTCCTTCGTGTTCCATCAGATGAAGGTAATGAGAAATCATCATGATGCCATTCCTGGAGGCAATTCCACACAAAGTGACAAAAGCGACGAGGCTCGCAACTGAGATCGTTTTGTCAGTCAGATAAATGGCGATAATTCCACCAATGAAAGCCATGGGAATATTGAACATAATCTGAATAGGAATGAACATGGTCTTAAAGTGCATGTAAAGAACTAAGAAAATTCCCGCCAGCGCAAGCAGTCCTAAAAAAATCATCAGCTTCGAAGCCTGTTGTTGAGATTCAAATTGGCCGCCGTAACTGACGAAATATCCTTTTGCCAGATCCACTTTTGAAACCTTGCCCTGAATCTCTCCGATAAGACTTTCAATATCTCGTCCAGACGAGTTGGCTTGGACGACAATCCGTCTTTGAGCATTTTCACGATTGATCATATTTGGACCTGTGCTCTCGAACACATCAGCCACTTTTTCTACCGTCACCCGAGTTCCATCCGGCATAATTTTGATAGGAGTCTTTTTAATAAGCTCAAGATCGGATCTCGATTTTTCATCGAACCTCATGGAGACATCAACCGATCTCTGACCCTCTAAAACCTGCCCCACGACTTCGCCCTGAAGGGCTTTCTCTAAAAGTGTTGCGATATCACCGACGTTAATTCCAACTTTAGCGGCTTCGTCTCGAAGTAGCTGAATTTTTACCTGCGGAATCAATGTTTGCTGCTCAATTTGAAGGTCTACTAATCCGTTCGTCCCCTGCAGGGTCTTATAAATTTCCCCAGCTTTTGCTCTCAATGTCGGAAGGTCGGGACCAAACAATTTAATCGCAATCTGAGCTTTGACTCCGGAAAGGAGATGATCGAGTCGATGAGAAATTGGCTGACCGATATTGATATTTGCGTTCTCTAAAGTGCTGAGCTTTTCGCGGAGATCATTGAGAACCGCGGGTCGCTTTCTACCTTCCTCTTTGAAATCAACATCAATTTCAGAGACATTAACGCCTTCGGCGTGCTCATCGAGCTCCGCTCGACCCGTGCGTCGAGAGACCGATTTCACTTCAGGCACTGATAGAATCAAGTTTTCAGCTTTTGTTCCGAGCTCATTGGAAGCCGTCAAAGAAATACCAGGCTGAGTGATCACTGTGATCACAGCTGTCCCTTCATTGAACTTCGGTAAAAAATCTCGGCCCATTCTTGTCGACAAGCCAATTGCAGCCAAAAAAAGAGCAATCGTGATCCCAATCACAATTTTAGGGTTTCCAAGAGATTTCTCCAAAAGCCTCGTGTCCATTTTTTTGAGCCACTTGACAAGAAAGCTGTCCGAATGCTCAAGCAACTTTCCCTTTGTGAGCAAATAGGCACAAAGTGCGGGGGTCACCGTCAGCGAGATCACCATGGAAGCCAAAAGTGAAATCACATATGAGATTCCGAGTGGAACAAAAAGCTTGCCCTCAATTCCACCCATATTAAACAACGGAATGAAAACCAAACAGACAATGATTGTTGCGATTACAATTGAATTTCTCACTTCACTGGAAGCTTGAAAAATGACAAGCAACTGGTTTTTCGGCTGAGCTAGCACTTTATTTTCTCGGAGACGTCTAAAAACATTCTCCACATCGACAATCGCATCATCCACCAATTCACCGATGGCAATGGCAAGGCCTCCCAAAGTCATCGTGTTGACAGATAGCCCAAATATTTTAAACACGATTGCAGTTAGAACAAAAGACACCCGGATGGCCGTCATGGTAATTGCGGTTGTTCTGAAATTGAGCAAGAACAGAAACAAAACAATTAAAACCAGGATGACACCATCTCGAAGTGCTTCTTCGACATTTTTGAT
>JAYTZS010000415.1:0-2702 GCA_043741885.1 Bdellovibrio sp.
CAAAGGTCTGCGAGAGATCAGCAAAAAATTACTTTCACAGATCTTTGAAAACCGAATGAAAAATGATGAAGACTGGGCAAGAAAAAATCGCGATCTGAAATATGAAGAGGTAATTAACAACATCCTTGATTGGGAAGATCCTGACAAAGTCAGTTTGAACGGCGGCGATGAACGTCAGATTTATGCAGACTTAGGCTCAACCCAATTGCCGCCAAACCGCGGATTCCGCACGGTTGAAGAATTGAGACTGGTTGGCGGTATGACCAACGAAATTTTCAATATGCTCAAGGATCGAGTGACGGTTTACGGAATGAGAGCCATCAATCCAAACCAAGCTTCGGCTGATGTCTTAAAAGCTCTGGATCCTTCGTTCAAAGACGAAGTGGTAAGCAAAATCATTGCTCGCAGAGAAGATCCTCAGCGCGGGCATTTTTCAGACGAAAAAGATTTTTACGCTTTCGCCAACAGTGAAGGCGCTAATGTTACGCCGGAGAATCAGAAAGCCATCCCTTTGGTTTTCAGTGACGTTACCAATTTTAGAATTAAAAGTATTGGCGAAGTTGCCAACGTTTCACGGGAGATTGAAGTCGTCGTGTTTGATTTTTCTTCCGTCGGCTCGACCATTGCGACTCGACTACAGAAGGAATCTCAAGGAGGAGCGGCAGGAGGAGCGGCCGCGGGTGCAGGAAGTGGTGCGGCTGCCGGCAATGGCGGCGCTGCCAGTACCAAACCGCAAAAAAACAATGATCCGCTTCCCAAAGGACCTCCACGAATTGTATACTGGCTAGAGAAATAAGCAGTAAATAAGCAGTAGAAGATCTGGGCCACGGAGGGCTCCATGAAATCAGTCGGAATCGACATCGGGACATCGAGCATTAAAGTTGTCGAAGTGAATTCGACAAGCAAAGGCGTTCAGGTCTCTCGTTTCACTGAGCATCCGTTGAATGCCAACCCGGCGTTTGATCCTGAAATTGAAATCATCGAGTTTCTGCGCGGCTTGGCCTCGACTTATGACCAGGCGAACACTCGTTTCGTAGTCGGACTGAGACAAGATTCTGTCAGTGTTCGAAATCGGATTTTCCCATTCAATGAGCGCCAGAAAATTTTAAAGAGTTTGCCGTTTGAATTAGAAGAAGAGCTTCCTTTTTCAAACGAGTCTGCAATTTTTGATGCGAAAATTATCCGCACGGTCGGTGGCACAGCAGAGGTGCTTGCCTGTGCCAGTCCAAAAAACAGAGTTTCGACCACACTTCAGTGGATGTTGGACGCTGGTTTTGAAATTTCAGTTCTTTCCGCCGAAGGAATTGCCTTTGCTAATTGTTTCGAAGCCTGGGATCAACCGATTCCGGCTTTGCCAGCTGAGGCAGTGGAGATAGAGCCTGAGGCCATCGAACGAAACATCCATTTGACAGTTCAAATCGGTCACACTCGCACTTTGGTTTGTGCGTTTGAAGCGGGGCTTTTAATTGGAGTGCGCTCGATTCTCTGGGGCGGCAAAGCAATCGCCGAAGCCATTTCACGACGCTATGAAATACCCTACATCGAAGCGCTCAAAGAGATGCAGACTAAAGCTTTCATTCTGCCTTCGAAAGAGGGAGCTTCCTATGATCAAATCGTCTTCTCGGATACAATTAGCAATCAGCTCAAAGAATTGACTCGAGAACTGACCATTTCTATCCTTGAATTTCGTGCCGAGTTCAGCGGCATCGTTGACTCTGTCGGCATTACTGGAGGCACCAGTTCGATTTTGAACATACAGGCTTTCCTGACCCAGCAGCTTGAAGTGCCGGTCAATAAAACTTCAGTTCTGAATCGATTTGAAAATGTTTTGTTTGAGAAGAACCAGCGAGTTGATTCGATCATTGGCGTCGCTCTGGGATTGGCCATTGAAGGGTTGAAAAAACCGCGCAATCCAGCGATCAATTTCATGCGTGGCGAGTTTGCAAAACAGAACACTCACCTCAAAGCTTTGTGGAGCCGCTGGGGATCTACGGTGCAGATCACAGCAGCTTTGTTTGCGGTATTCTGGGTATATTCTTTGATCCGTGATTCCGTTGCTGCTGACCTTGCGGCTCGAACGACAGAAAGCTTGCAAACTCAGGCCAAAGTTGTGGCCAAGCTTCCGACAAAAAGTCAAAACGAAGCTGGAGTCAAAAAATTTATTCGTGATCAAAACAAACGCACATCCGAAATGAGAACTCTCGCCAACCTAGCTAAAATGAATTCAGCATTGGATATCGTTAAAAAAGTGAATGACTCCATCCCCGGAAAGAATTCAGTTTCTCTCGATGTTACAAAACTAAATGTAAAAGAAGATTTAGTTCAGTTTGAAGGCGTCGTTCCTGATGCCAAACAATTTACAATTTTGGAAACTGCTCTGGCTACGATTGCGCTAGGAAAACCGACACGCACCACGCCCACTGGCGTAGCTAATCGTAGACCCGGAGTCGCATTTGCTTTCTCGTTTAAAGTGGACCGAGGGGTTTCCAACTCAAAAGTGCAAAGGTAAATTGAATGGCATTTGAAGATCTCAAAGACCAAGTGAGCTCCGAGTTTAAAACCCGCTGGGAACAATTCCAGGAGTCCTCGGTTTATGTTCGAACAAAAGAGAAATACGAAAATTTGACTCCAGTAGCGCAAAAATTAACTTTGCTGGGACTTGCCACTGTGGCGGCATTGATTCTTATTTCTTTTCCCTGGAG
>JAYTZS010000416.1:0-2698 GCA_043741885.1 Bdellovibrio sp.
GTGCCCAGGTTGCGGGAAATTTAAATGAGACTCGGCTGATCCGCGCTTTTATTGATTTTGCTCATTGGAATTACGAAAAAGCATTACCGCATTTGTATGATTATATTCGCAGTCCCGAGTCCACGGCTTATCAAGTTCTCGTTGGCCAAGTGAATCTCGCTGCCAGTTTGATTTCCCTTGGACGCTTTGTCCCCGCCAGTGTGACATTTACCGCCCGCCGCATATGGGGCTGATTTTTTCGGCGCTCTATCCACAGGAACGATTCAATCCTTTGACGTCTGTGCAAAGAATCCGCAACAGTGTTCTGAGATTCAATCAGTGGTCTGAATCTAAAGTTCAAGGGTTTCAGATCCAGATTGAAAAAGGTGATTTTTTTCTTCGCTCGAAGCTGCCAGGCATTGGGATTTCACTTCAGGTCCGTCCAAGGCCTCGAGCCGGTTGGCAAATCCACCTGCAACACTTTCGTAAAAGCTTTGGAGCCCGCAGCTTTTCTAGTTCTGATTTTGCTCAGTTCTTCGAAGTGACTCAAAGAACTGCGAACTCAATTTTAAAACTGACAGTGGAAAATAAGACTCTTTTAAAAATTGGCAAAGGGTCAGCTACCAAATACGCTTTCTCCGGTGCAAATCGAAAAACAGAATGATTTCGCAACAAAGCAGAAAAAAGACAACAACCAGGCTTCAGCCTCAGCGTCTTTAACCAAGAACCAAATCCAACCAAATAAAAAAGCTGAGAGCCTAGAAAAAATTGCCAAAGCCTATTCATCGACAGCCTGGTGGTATGACCTGCGAGGTTTCCTGATCTTGAGCCTCGCTTACCGAAGCACCCTCCCCGCGCAAGTTCGATTTTTTTCTCAAAATTTTGGTACCAAACATTTGGAAGCTGCTATAGGAACCGGAACTTTATTTGAGTACGTGCTTAAATGGAGAAAATTCAAAAAAGCAGCACCGTCTGACGTGACTGGCTTTGATTAAGCTCCGAGAATGCTCGAAGGCGCAATTCACCGCCTGCGAAAACAAACTGAAATTCAACTGGAACTGGCTGATGTTACTGCTTTGAAATATGCCTCCAACACTTTTGATACGGTCAACTGCGCAAACTCGATTCACTGTTTCCCCGAGGTGCAAGCTTCGTTTCAAGAGATCCACCGAGTTCTCGAACCGAACGGCACCTTTGCCGGAAATGTTCTGCTGCACCCAAGAGGCTCAGGACCCTTAGACAGAGTGGCAAAGTGGATCAACAACTGGGGAATTCGCAAGGACATCCTTTACACTCCCTACAACAAAGAAGAAGTCCAAACCCTGCTCCGTCAGAATGGATTCGAAATCATCAAAGAAAATGTTTCTGGAAACTGCTACGATTTTTTGGCTAAAAAGGTGGGTGTTTAGTCGGATTCAGTTCCGGCTGGGCTCGGTTTGGTTCGGGTCTGGCTCAGATCTGTTCTCATCTGGGCCGGTTGGTTCGGTGGCGATAACTTCTCGCTAAGTTTCAGCTAAAGTTCAATCAAGGCAGTCATTTGGGATTCAAATGAGGTTATGATAATCTATACAGAGCAGAAGGGGTGTACCTTGACTCTAGCTATACTCGTCTTCATAGGTCGCGAACCCAGTCAGTGTGATATTGAGATGAGTGGTCACGACATTTTGGTGAATCGCTGACCTTTTCCTATTTCTAAACAACATGTTGAAATCAAGTCGGTCTTTATGGTTTCGTTTACTTGTGATTAAGAGAAAAAATTGTTGTCTGGATCGAGCCTGGAGGGTCCATCGAAAGTCGGGCAAGGGGTACTTGCATTGCTTCGTTAAAACTGACCTATAAAAAGAAGAAAGAGGGATTGAACTGGTATCTTTCTATAAAGAGTGGATAAAATGTGGATAACTCGATTTTATTGATAAGTGACAATTCCGAAGTATGGATTTCACTAACGCGCGAATGGATATCAGTAGAGAAATCCAAGGTCGTAACCGCTTGTTAACTTCCGTTTTTTTCAAAATCAAAAGTTCAGAGAGGATCAAGATATGATACCTTTCGGGACTGATGGAAAATCGGTTCATTTCAGCAAATACTTGGCCTGTTTTTTTCGAAAAAGAGGACCACTTGCGGCCAATGTTTCTACTGATATTGTAGATCATAAAGAGATCAACAGCGTCCCATTCTCTTTATCAACCAAACATGCAATCCATTTGGTCTTAAAGTCAGATCTGAAAGGTGTATTCAACCCAGGAAATCGCCGATTAGAACAACTGATTCGAAACACAGCTGAGAAATTTCACATTCGCGTCTACTCCCGGCTTTGAACTGGTCTCATATTCACTGTGTGATAAAGATCAAAGACCGCAAGGATTATAATGTCTTCATTCGCGTACTGACCTCCATTCTCGCTCTCAGAATTCGAAAACACAAAAACTTCACAGGCAAAGTGTTCACTCTTCGACCGTTCACAAGAATTCTCAATTGGGGCAGAGACTTCAAGAATGTTCTTTCGTACCTAGTAATCAATCAACTCGAATCTTTAGGTCTGTTGGTTCGACCGAAGAAGACGAAGAAGGTTAGAAAGAAAACGTCTGATTGAAATCGGTCAGCAAGCATGGGATCTTTTTATTTTGAGTGGGTATTTTGTGTAGACCCGCTTCTCGATCGAAGCGAGACAGGTTTTCATAAGTCGCGATCGTGGTCAGTGCAATATTGAGTTCAGTGG
>JAYTZS010000417.1:0-7677 GCA_043741885.1 Bdellovibrio sp.
GAGATTCAGTTATCTTGCCCTTGATGAGCTTCGTCATTTGATCCAGGTCTTTCATCGCCAAGCGAGAATAATCATAAATTAACCCGGCTTGAGCCTGAAATCCGCAGCTCAACCCGAGGGCAAGGCACAAAGAAAAAAGGACATTGAAGAAAAAGAACTTAGAAAATTGGTAGGCCTGCATAGATTTTTTCATTCCCTCAGTTTGACTGACCGGGACAAGAGATTCAATCGGACTGTGTTTGTGTTTTTTGTGAGCTAGACCTACGTCGCAAGCAGAAAACATTTCTCAGCCCCCGACTCTTATGCCAAACTGTGCGGGTTCTAAAAAATTTTAAACACTCAATTTGATCATGAAATTGACCATTAAGAAGGAGTCTCCACTTGAAAAATTTGGTATTTGTATTGGCAGCCCTTGGATTTGCGCTGCCTAGCTGCGCACCATCCTCGAAGCAATTGAAAGAAGCGATCGAAAAAGATCCAAGTATTGTTTTCACTGCGATCGAAAAGGATCCAGAGAAATTTATTGAGGTGGTGAACAAAGCTGCTCGTGAAGCTCAAGCCAAGGGTGCTGAAAAAGCGGCTGCGGACGAAGGCTCAAAACGAGATGAAGAATTTAAGAATCCTTTGAAACCAGAAATTGATACCAACCGCGCTATCTGGGGTCCTGCTGACGCTAAAATTACCATTGTCGAGTACTCGGATTTTCAATGCCCTTACTGCTCTCGTGGATATCAAACAGTCGAAGAAGTAAAAAAAGCTTACCCAGGTCAAATTCGCTTTATCTTTAAACATTTGCCTTTGGAATTCCATCCTCTGGCATTGCCTGCGGCCAAGTACTTCGAAGCCATCGCTCGTCAGAGTTCTGAAAAAGCTTACAAATTTCACGATAATGTTTTTTCAAACCAAGGTGAACTGAACTCTAAAAAAGAAGGATTCTTAAAGGAGTCTGCAAAAAAAGCCGGCGCCGATATGAAAAAGCTTGAAAAAGATTTAGTCGATGCGACTTTGATGGATCGAATCACCAAGGACACGGCTGAAGCGCAAAAATTCGGAATCAGCGGAACCCCAGGTTTCGTCATCAACGGGGTCTCACTCAAAGGTGCTTACCCGTTCCCAGAGTTCAAAAACATCATCGACCGCCAACTGAAGATGTAAGGTGCCTGCCCTTTTATGCGAATAGCTCAAAGGGGCCGCTGCAAGAAGAAAAAAATTGTTTGCAAAAGCCCGAAGAAATTCGGGTTTTTTTTATGAGAAAGTATTGGCGATTTCGAGTTTCAATGCGGCTCGGGAAGCTTTGTCCATGGTATGCCCGAGGCCTTGGAAAGAATGAAAGCTTCCGAGCGGGTTTCTTGTCGATAGCAGCTGAAAACTGTCCTTGGCTTGTTGATGGGAAATCACAAAATCATCGCTTCCATGAAGGGCAACTAAAGGAACCGGCATTTGCTGCGGATAATCGTCAGGCCGATAGGCCGATCCGATAGCAATCAGCTTTTTGACGTTTTTCAACTTTGAAAAAACAAAAGGCAGAAAAAATCCACCTTGCGAGAACCCGATTAAAATTTTAGGGCGCTCTTGTAAATTCAATTGCTCCACCAACTCCAAAATAGCTTTAGCTGAAACCTGCGGGGAAATCAAAACTCGCTGGCTTGCAAAATCTGAAAAATACCAAGCAAAAGCTTGTTTCCACCCACCTTCGATTTTTACAGGAGTAGGAAACAATCCATTCGGTGCTAAAATTTCATAACTCGAATCGACTTCGGGCCATGCTCGGCGTAAAAAACCGGCGGCAGTGTCGGTGTATCCATGAAAAAAAATCAGCAATGGCTTTTGTTCATTTGAATTCAAATGCAAATAAGTCAGAGGCATTTTCACTGAAACTTCGGTTTCAAGCGCTGCCTGAGCCGCATTTTTGAATTCAGTCATGACAGATCCTTTCGGCAAAGTGATGCGCTAATCACAGCTTGATATTCAAAAATGAACCGCTCAAAACGATGTCACTCGCACAAATTTTCACCTGCGCAGCTGTGACTCGAACCCCAGCTTGAACGGCTTCTCGAAGCAAACGCCCATAAGCTGGATCTATCTCATCTGCAGAAGAAAAATCTTGGCAGTCATCCCGCTGAACAGCAAAGAATATTTCCGCCGAGTGACCTTCGCCAACAAGCTTAATCAATTCCTGCAAATGTTTTTGCCCTCGAATTGTGACCGAATCAGGAAAATGAGCTGTTCCCTTTTTTTCAGCCAAAGCGCCAGATGCCATTGTCACATTCTTTACTTCGACGTAATGCTGGCGGCCGCTCGCTAAATGTTTGAATACAAAATCAAGCCGCGTTTCTGCCGATAACTTCACTTCCGATTTGAGCTCATCAAACTCGTGCCAATGAGGAAAAATCTTTGCTTCAAAAGCTTCTTTTGCTAAATGATTAGGCCAAGAGGTATTGACTCCCACCCAAGCACCCGCCCCGTCCTGCACAGCTTCTAAAGTGTATTTGAGTTTTCGCTCAAGATTGTTGGATTCTGTCACCAGACACGCTGAACCCGGCTGAGCTGCTGATTTCAAGCTTCCAGTATTTGCCACATGCGCGACCACAACTTGGTCTCCCAAACGGACATCAGCGAAAAACCGTTTGTAGCGTTGAAGGAACACTCCTTCAGAGACAACTGTTTTGAATTTCATAGACTTTGGGCTCTATCAGGCATAGAAAAAGAGGTCACGACCAAAGGAAATTTCATGTCTGCTGACGCCTCGCAAAAACCAGTGGTGAAAACAGGTTCGTCCAAGCCTGATTGGCTCAAGGTTCGCGCTCCTTCCGGTGAGAATTATGCACGAATCAAAGAGATGCTCGGCGATTTGAAATTGGCTACTGTCTGCCAAGAAGCAAAATGTCCAAATATGGGCGAATGCTGGAGTGGCGGCACAGCCACTTTTATGTTGATGGGTGAAGTTTGCACTCGCGGCTGTCGATTTTGTCATGTAAAAACCGGAAATCCAAAAGGCGTGCTCGATCCGCTGGAGCCCGAAAAAGTTGGCTACTCGATCTCTCAAATGGATCTAGAATACGTCGTCATCACTTCTGTCGACCGAGATGATTTGCCAGATCAAGGTTCAGGACACTTTGCACGAACAATTCGAACTATAAAAAAATTAGATCCAGAGCTGATTGTGGAAATTCTAACCCCTGATTTCCGTGGAGATTTAGATTTGGTTCGACAGCTGGCGGATTCGAAACCAGATGTTTTTGCTCATAACGTCGAAACTGTTGAGAGACTTCAGAAAACAGTTCGTGATCCCCGGGCCAACTATCAGCAGAGCCTCAGTGTGCTTGAAGCAGTAAAAAAACATGATCCGACAAGATACACGAAAACTTCTTTGATGTTGGGCCTTGGCGAAAAGGATGAAGAGATTTTACAGACTTTGAGAGATCTGCGGGCAATTGGCTGTGACGTCATCACCTTTGGTCAGTACTTGCAGCCGACCCAACGACATATCAAAGTCGAGAACTATGTGACTCCCGAAAAATTTCAAGAATGGCAAAAAATTGCTGAGTCGATGGGATTTCTCTACGTTGCTTCAGGCCCTTTGGTTCGCAGCTCCTACCGAGCTGGCGAATTTTTTATGAAGGGAATTGTCGAGCGCCAAAGAAAAGCGGCAGGTTTGAAAAACTCAGCAGAGCCGGCATTAGATTCAGAGATTGAAAAAGTAAAAATAATTTAGTTCAATTTTTTATTTCGAGCTTCAACAAGGAGAGATTCAGAATGGCAACAGGAGTTAAACTTCCGGAATTGGGCGAAGGAGTCGCCGAAGGTGAATTGGTCAAATGGTTGGTCAAACCTGGTGACACCGTGAAACCAGATCAGCCAGTTGTGGAAGTGATGACTGACAAGGCCACCGTTGAAGTGCCGACCCCAATTGGTGGAGTCGTGAAAGAGTTGAAATTCAAGGTTGGAGATGTGATCAAAGTTGAAAACACAATCCTGACTTTGGAAGAGGGCGCAGGAGCCACCACCTCTACTTCTACAACACCCGCTGCCGCTAATTCTGCAAAAAAAGAAGACACTGCTGCTGCAAAAGCAGTCGCAAAATCTCCCTCACAGCAACCTCCGGCAGGAGCTTCAGCGGCGCCTGAAGTTGCAGGATCAATGCATGCTGGAATTGCATCCAACGCAGGATTTTTTCCGCCAGCTGCAGACTCCAAAGTTTTAGCAACTCCGTCGACTCGGCGTTTAGCCCGTGAGATGAATGTTGATATCAATACCATGTCAGGTACTGGCCTGGCAGGCCGAGTGACTCGGGAAGATGTGATGTCTAACGGCGGTAGCCAGAGCGGCGGCTTAGAAACTTTCAGCAATGGCAATTCAATGAAAGCTCCGGCGCCTCGCCCGGCTTACCAGGGACCCGCAGGGGCTGTGGAAGAGCGAGTTGCGATTCGCGGAATCCGCAAGAAAATTGCTGAAAAAATGCAAATGGCCAAGCAACTGATTCCTCATTTCACTTTGATGGATGAAGCTGAAGTCACTGAACTAGTTCAGTTGCGTGAGTCGCTGAAAGACTTTGCAGAAAAGAACGGAACGAAAGTTACCTATTTGCCGTTCGTAATGAAGGCTCTCATTTCGACAGCGCGAGAATTCACCATGTTCAATGCCAGTATCGATGATGCGGCTCAAGAAATTGTTTATAAAAAGTACTTCAATATCGGCTTTGCTGCCGACACTCCAAATGGGCTTGTTGTTCCCGTGATTAAAAACGCCGATCACAAAACTTTGCTTGAAATCTCGCGGGAGATTTTAGACCTTTCAAAACGAGCTCGGGACGGCAAGCTGAAGTCTGAAGAAATGAAGGATGCAACTATCACGATCACCAACATCGGATCTGTCGGTGGAACTTATGCAACTCCGATTATCAATCATCCAGAAGTCGCAATTTTGGGAATGTACAAAATTTCCGACAAATTGATTTTAGGAAAAGATGGCAAAGTGGACTCTGTGAAAGTGATGAATTTTACAATCACTGCAGATCATCGGTTGATCGATGGAGCTGTAGCAGCTAATTTTTTGAAATCGTTTATTTCTAAAATTCAAAAACCCGGAATGATGATGATGGATATGATTTAAATGATTGAGAACACTCTCGAGGTTGGCCCCTTTACTCCGCAAGAGCTTGAGCATGTTTGTGATTCTTTGAAATCACGGCAGGTCTCCTTTGAGATTCTCAAAGATGAAGAAACTGAAAAAGCCCAAATGAAAAATGATTATTCTAATCTGGTGAAAAAAGCCGAATACAGATTGGAAACTTACTTGGGTCAGATTTTTTATTTGAAAATCAGGCAGCTCGATTTCAAAACTAATAAAATCTTGTTTGAATCGTATGGCATGGCAACTCATCCAAGTGAAAATCCCCAGGAGCTCGAAGGGGATCTGATGGAAGTGCACGAAGAAGGAATCGAGCAGAAAAGATTGCAACGGATTCTAGCAATTTCACTTTTGGCTCTGGCTGCCAGCGTTTGGCTCTGGACAGTATTCAGTTAATCGATCAATTACCTGATCAGGTAATTGATCAAAGGTCGAAGTCGACCGACAGGAGAAACACATGGCTCAGAATTTTGATGTGGTGGTGATTGGCGCAGGTCCTGGTGGATACGTCGCTGCTATTCGAGCGGCGCAACTGGGGTTGAAAACTGCGTGTATCGAACGAGAGTACTGGGGCGGAGTCTGCTTGAACGTTGGCTGCATCCCTTCAAAAGCGATGATTTCAGCGACTCACTTTTTGCATCGCGCTCAGAATCAGGCGGCTGAGATGGGAATTCTCATTAAAGATATCTCAGTTGACATGAAACAATTGAAAACTTGGAAAGAATCAGTCACTGCAAAAATGTCTGGCGGAGTCAGCCAGCTGCTCAAAGGCAATGGAGTCAGCGTTTTCAGTGGTGAAGCTGAATTTAAATCAAAAACTGAATTGAACATCAAATCAAAAGCGGGAACAGAGATTTTAACTGCGAAAAACTTTATCATTGCCACGGGATCGCGGCCCATCGAAATTCCTGGCTTCAAATTTGATGAAAAAGACATTCTCTCTTCTACCGGCGCACTCGCTTTAGATCAAATTCCAAAATCCATGGTTGTCATCGGTGGTGGTTACATCGGCCTCGAGATCAGCGGCTACTTGGCCAAACTCGGAACCAAGGTCACAGTAGTTGAAGCAACAGCAGCCGTTTTGAATGGAGTCGTTGACCCAGATTGTGCTCAGGTCGTCTCTCGAAAATTGACCAAGCAAGGAATTGAAATCCTTACTAATGCCAAAGCAAAAGGTCAGAAAAAAATTGGCAGCGGCTATGAGGTGACGATTGAATTGAACGGCAAAGAGCAAGTTTTGAAATGTGATAAAATTTTGGTAACTGTCGGTCGAAAGCCCAACTCCGATCAAACGAATTTCAAAGCAGCCGGGATTCAAATCGATGAAAAGGGATTCATCAAAGTAGATGCTCAACGCCGAACCACGGTCCCGGCCATTTTCGCAATTGGTGATATCGCTTGCCAACCGATGCTGGCTCACAAAGCTTCCCACGAAGGCGCTCTGGTGGCTGAAGTTATTTCAGGAGTGAACCGGGTCTTCGACGCGAAAAGCATCCCAGCCGTAGTCTTCACCGATCCAGAAATCGCTTCTGCGGGAATGATGGAGTCAGAAGCGAAAGCCAAAGGCTACACGGACCTTAAAATTGCTAAATTTCCATTTGCAGCCAACGGCCGGGCTGTTTCGATTATGGAAACCGATGGCTTTGTGAAAATGATCGCCGACGCCAAAACTAATATTCTGCTCGGAGTCCACATCGTCGGTCCCGAGGCTTCCAATTTGATCAGTGAAGCTGTTCTAGCGATTGAAATGGGTGCCCGCCTGGAAGACCTTGCGTTAACGATTCATCCGCACCCCACATTAGGCGAAACCATGATGGAAGCTGCTGAAGCCACTTTGGGACACGCCATTCACATCATTCAAAAACCGATTTCGAGAGCCAAAGACGCTCATGCTTAAATTCGAAGACTGGGGCTTGATTGCTTATGAACAAGCTCTTGAAAGCCAGTTGGAAAAAGTCGAAATTGTTGCAAACTCTGAAGCCCATGAAAGTGGGTTTTTGATTTTTTGCTCTCATCCGCCGATCGTAACCTTAGGCCGAAAGACTCAAGCAGGAGATGTGTTTGCCTGGCTAGGCGAGATCAAAGAAATCTCTCGTGGGGGACGCGCGACTTATCATGGCCCCAGCCAGCTGGTCGTTTATCCGATTTTAAAAATTAACGACATTGGAAAATATCTGCGGGCTTTTGAAAATGCGATAATCGAAGTTCTCAAAACTTACAATGTCGAAGCTGTCGGAAAAACTTTGCAGAAAAAATCAGATTTTGATCCGACGACTGAAGAAACCGGAGTCTGGATCGGCACAAAAAAAATAGCATCGCTCGGTATTGGAGTGAAAAAGTGGGTGACTTATCACGGAGCCGCTATCAACCTCGATGAAGACCCTAACGCCTTTCAAGGAATGAACCCTTGCGGTTTTTCTCCTGACACAATGATCAGCCTCGAAAAAATCACAGGCAAAAAAATCAATCGACAAGAATTCCAAGAAAAACTCAAATCTCAGATGGTACCGTCTTCCCTTTTTGCGTCGCCGGGCGACGCAAAAAGGG
>JAYTZS010000418.1:0-19771 GCA_043741885.1 Bdellovibrio sp.
TGTCTCTCATATGGGATATGTCTTGATCGGGCTTTTTGCATTTAATGAATTTGGTGCAACGGGCGCGCTTTATCAGATGCTCAATCACGGTATTTCAACTGGAGCTCTGTTCTTGTTGGTTGGAATGATCTACGAGCGCACTCACTCAAGAGAAATTAGCAAATATGGCGGGCTCGCATCCGTACTTCCTTTGTTCACGATTTGTTTCTTTATCGTCACTTTATCTTCGATAGCAGTTCCTTTGACCAACGGATTTGTCGGCGAGTTTCTAATCCTGTTGGGAACCTACAAAGCACAGCCAGTCTTTGCTTTTGTTGCAGTGACCGGGGTTGTGCTGGGAGCTGTGTACATGTTGTGGATGTTCAAGAGAGTTTTCTTCGGGCAAAAAGGTGAGGTTGTGAATGACGAGCATCACCCACTAAGAGATCTCTCGATTCGAGAGGTGTGTGTGATTGCGCCTTTGATCTTGATGATTTTTTGGATGGGCATTTTTCCAAATCAGTTTCTGGATTTTTCAAAAGCCAGCTTAGAGCACTTTGTTCAGGACCGAGGCAACTACAACCTTGTGGTTGTTGGTGATGCGATAGATGAAACGGCAAAACCGGCTCCTGCAAATGAAACAACTCCGGCTGATTTGAATTCACCTGCTGGCACCCCTGCCTCAGCTGAAGGAGGCAAGTAATGACAACTAATATTGGGATCGGCGACGTTCTTTTAGTCTCTCCAATGATCGCTTTGCTGTTGGCTGGAATCATTCCTTTGACCATCAAAGTGTTAAAAGGAAATGTCGAGCAAGCGCCATCAGCTACTTTGATTCAGGGGCTTGGTGGAATTTTAGCAGCGATTGTTCTTTTGCTAGTTGTCTCAGGTTCTGGAGCCACGGCTTTTGCAAATGCATTGGTTTTTGACGGCTTAACCGAGTGGGTGGGCTTAATTGCTTTACTGGGGGCGGCTTTAGTTTTACTTTTGATGTATGACAATCCGGCCACCAACGGCCACCAATTTTCTGAATTGGTTTTCCTGACTTTGGGATCGGCAATTGGCATGCTCATCCTAGTATCCGCAGTGGACCTTTTAATGGTGTTCATCGGGCTTGAGACAATGTCGCTGGCACTCTACCTCATGATTGCTATGTCGCATGAGCAGAAGCTTTCCAAAGAAGCGTCACTGAAATATTTTATTTTAGGTAGTTTTGCTTCAGCCATTTTTCTTTATGGAATTGCACTGACTTTTGGAAGTGTTGGAAGCACCTACATTCCGATCGTGATCAGCAAAACAGGCGAGCTGGTTGGAACCTCACAGATTTTTATTTTTGGAATGTCGCTTATGTTCATTGGATTTTGTTTCAAGGTTTCAATTGTGCCGTTTCATGCCTGGACTCCAGATGTTTACCAAGGAGCACCGACTCCGATTACTGGCTACATGGCGACGGCTGTTAAAGCAGTGAGCTTTGCAGCCTTTCTCAGGCTGATTTCGGCGCAATCACTTGTCGGTTCTGAAAACCTTTTGGATATTCTCCAGTGGTTCGCAGTGATCACCATGTTGGTCGGAAATGTCGCCGCAATATTACAAAACAACATGAAGCGAATGCTTGCTTACTCCAGTGTGGCGCATTCGGGATATTTGATGATTGGTTTGATCACAACAGGCGTGACTGACAATGTAGCAACGGCCGGCTCTGGCGTGATTTTTTACTTGGCAGCTTACTCGTTGATGACATTGGGCTCCTTTGCTCTAGTGTCACTGCTAGAGAGAGATGAGAATTCTTCTGTTCAGATTGATGATCTAGCAGGTCTGGCGAAACAAAAACCGTGGATGTCTCTCTGCCTCACAGTTTTTCTTTTGTCCTTGGCAGGAATTCCTCCAACAGTGGGATTCTTTGGAAAGTTTTATATTTTTCAAGGCGCCATCGGCGACGGCTTGATATGGCTCGCGCTATGGGGAGTGATCAACTCAGTGATTAGCGTCTATTATTATCTGCGACCGATTGTCGTGATGTATATGAAAGACCACAAAGACACTGAGGTGAGATCGCCAGCCTTGCCTTTGAACGCGACTCGAACCGTGCTTATAGTCACTGCAATTTTGGTGGTCTTTCTTGGCATCGCTTCAGGCCCCTTGTTTGATCTCTTCGAGAAAGCTCTTTCCTAATGGCAAAAGAGCCCTTCGAAAGAGTTTTTTCTTTGATTGAAAGAAAGAAGCTTTTGAGCCGGGTCGCCAAAGAGCAGAAGAAAATTATCCTTAAGAATACAGAAAGTGATGTTTTCGAGTTCCACCCTGTGGTCATAGACTTGAAGACAAATGATCTTATGGGCCACATCAAAGGTGGCCATCCCAAACCAGTCGAAAAAGTGGTCGCGATGTTTTACGTCGACAAAGACCGCTATTTTATGACGACATTGCTTAAGAAAATGGACGGGCACTCTCTTCTTATAAGTGACCCTCAATTCTTCAAATTCAATCGTCGCTCAGCATTTCGAGTCGAACTTTCAGCAGACCTAGAGGTGAGCTTTTTTATCAATGCCATTCGCAACATTGAAATGAATCGAACCGTGAATGTTGTGGATGTCAGTGCCACAGGAGCTCGAATTTCCTGGGTCGGCGAAACAAGACTGACCAAGGGCACTATTTTAAAAGGTGCCTTGCAATGGGGAAGAGGAAAAGTTCTTCCGGTCGATGCCATGGTCATCCACAGTCCGATCAAGGGAACATTTGGCCTTCGTTTTATCAATCTCAACACGAGCATTCAAAACCGATTGAAAATGTTGGTCGTCGAAATTCAACAGACCATCCATTTCAAATAATTATTCTCCCGGATGGAGCTGTCGCAAAGATCAATGCAAAGATCAACTCAAAGATCATAATTTCGCAGCTGACTGATCGTAGACTTAAATCCAGCTTTTACGATTCTTTCCAGGACCTGAGCATTCAATGAAAAGTGATCAGCGAAAAACATTTCGTGGTTCTGAGCCCGAGGATGTATATAAATATAGTCTACCTCAGGCTTATAATTCACCCGGTCTCGGATAATCTGAAGAATACGATCTCGATGTTCGTCCGGCAATTTTGCTTGTTTAAAATAGCCTTCAATCGATTTGTAAATTGCGCTGATGTCACTTTTGTAGTGAATGTGCCGTTCAATTTTTTGCTGAATCACTTGATACAAAGCCTGATTCAAAACCACTGGAATTCCAAAGTTATGCAAACTTCCGATTTCTTCGCTGTAATGATAAGGCTGATAAGAGTAACTACCGATGATCAAATCCGCACCTTGGTCCGATGCCACATGGGTCGACAGCGAATCGCGAATTTCACCGTCAAAAAAGTAAATCTCTTTTCCATCTGGACGTTGGATGGGGAACGGGGCAAACACTGGAGGCAGACTGATCGAGGCCGCAACGGCTTCAGAAATTTTAGCATAGTTCACGTACATCAAATTTCGAGTCTTTGTCGTTTCAGGGAAATTTCCAAAGATTGCTTTTCGACTGTGATTCAGTTGCGTACCGATCACAAAGAGCTCGACCCCTAGTTGGCGAAATTCGTTGTGCGAAAGTGCGTACTCCCGTAAATATTTTTCCATTCCGTTGGACGTGAAAAGTCCGTTCATTTTAAATCGATCTTTGATTAAAGTTTCTAGACCACCGGTCAAAACCGATCTTCGCAAAATTCCAAGAGGAATGCTTTTTAAAATATTGCGGCTGTTGATTGAAAAAACATCTTTATATGTGAAGGCTTTGAGATGACCTAAAGAGTGATCTTTTTCATTGGACTTGTTGCCTCCACCGACTTCAAAGGCTTCGACCAAAGCCTCGAGACTGTAACCAGCCGCCAAAGCTGCTGCGACGAAAGAACCTGCACTGGATCCGACATACAAACGAATTGTCATGGGATCATCTTCTGGAAAGTTTCGCTTCACTTGTTCTTTGGTGCCACCAGCAAAACGAAAACCTTTTTCCCGCAAGGCAAGGCAAACTCCAATGTGGAAAGCAGCGGCTTTAATTCCACCACCACTGAGAACAAGACCAATTTTTTTCTTTGCTTTGATTTTAATATTCACCTTCGTAGTATCTGCATGCTCTTCGCAAAGAGATAGACAGGACTCTGTGCGTCTAGGGGAAAGCTTGATGAAATACAGACTTTCGTCTTGAGTACTCACATAAAACATGAGGTGATAGCCAGACCTTCAGCCGGTTTTCACACAATCTGACTAGGTGTGGGTAACCGCGTTTGACAGGATAGTCATGGGTGTTAAAGTGAATAAGCAAGAGGGGTTGATTGAGATGGCAATGAACTGGCTTCCATTGACTGAGTACTCATCTAAATATCAGGTGAGTATCAGTACACTTCGAAGACGGATCAAAGCTGATGAAATCAAATATGTTTTCAAAGATGGAAGATATTTGATTTCTGATCAACCTCAGGAACACGGTTCCCCCCTCATGTCCGGCCCCTCCCTTATGTCCGGTCCCTCCCCTGAAAGCACACCGGGGAATGAAAACCCGGTGGTGAAATCTCCGGCCCAAGCCGCTTCCAAAAAAAACTTTGGTCCAGCGGCGGGCTCGGAGACAGTCCGTTTCTCTCCTGAAAATGCACCTCGCGAAAATGTCTCAGCCAGAAATCAGCCGAATGAATATCCAGTAAATCCGTCCATCAATTCAAAAGTGGATTTGGAAACTCATTTAGAAAATCGAATTCAAGACAAAATCCTTCAGAAAGACGAGCCCATTTTAACTGCGGCCAATCGTTTACTGACCGAATTGAAAAAAGCTTACACTCAAATTTTACAAGAAAAAGAAGAACAAATTCTTTACCTGAAAGGTGAAATGGCAAATCTTAAGATGTTGGTTCGAGTCCTGGAATCGGAAAACGACCGCTTGAATTTGCAAAAGTAATCTCGAGGGCTTTTCTTAGGCTCTTAGGAAAATTCAACTAGTAGTCATTGTTATAGTTCTTCTCAAAATAAATAGGCGGGCTTTTTTTAGAAAAGGTGCAAGTATTTGGTCGGGGGGAATCTAAATGAAATTATCGACTATCTTTGCAGGCATTCTTTTATTTGCTACTTTACAGGCTCACGGCGTTTCTTTTGATCCGGATGTTCCAGAGGCTATACAAGCCCAAATGTCTGCCGATCTTTTGGTGATGAATCAGATGAAAGGGTCTAGCCAAACTCCATTTCATAAAGAAATTTATGGAACTCTAGATGGTTCGAACTATCAAAAGTTTTTTGAATCTCATATCACCTCAGTCGGTCTCGACGCTTGTGGTGGGGGCCCAGCTGTTGCTTGTGTACAGCCTTTCTTTGATCCAAATAAAATGTGGCTTACCGAGAATTTTATCAAGTTCAGTCATCCTCAAGTGGCGCGTTTGATGGTGGTGTATCACGAAGCTCGTCACTCGGAATCAGACAAAGGGAACTGGGGGCATGACACTTGTCCGACTCCTTTTCTGGACGAAAACGGACATAATATGACAAGCATCTGGACTGGTTCAAGTCTAGCTGGACAGGCTGCCTGCGATTCGACCTATCTGGGATCTTACGGGTCCTCCACTGTTTTACTGAAAAATATTTCTAAGTTTTGCAGCAATTGCGCTGACAAAGTCAAGATGGATGCAAATATCTATGCCACCGATCAACTAGGTCGCATTGATCGTCCAGCCGTAAAAAAAGCTATGCTGGCTGATTTCTCGGGAAAGTAGATGGATATGAAATCCAATCGGACACTGTTTGGAATTCTTGTAGGGGCTCTGCTGATGGCAGGGCTCTTTTTCTTTTGGCCGCGGATACGAGAAGCTCATTTAGCGGAAACTCGCCGACTTAGGCCGAGTGATATCAATTTTTCGGAAAGCAACAAACCTGTCGTTAAAGGCACAGAGATATCCACAGCCGGAACGGCCAGTTTGCAAAAATTTGAGTCCAGCGAGAAACAGGCCCCAGCTGTGACTCCGCAAAATCTTTCAGGGGAAGATAAGAAAAAGTTTGAGACATTCGAGCAAATTTTGAGTTCAAAAAATGACAATGACCCAAGAATGGACTCTGAACTTTCGAATCTATCGCCCCAAATGCATCAAGCTTTGCGCGATCGGTACCAGACTTTGGCCGCAGAGAATCGCAATGGGCGGGGAACAGTTGCGTTTTTAATTGCTCGAGATTTACAAAGTGTTACTGACCTAGATTTTCTAAAGAGCATCTATCAAGAAAGTCCATGTCTCGGTTTTCGCAGCTGTTCCGTCGCCGATCCGCAAGACCCACACTTTTCAGGAGTAAACCAGACCTCACTGGAATACCCGCAGCTGGTCACTCTCTATCAACTCGACCGCCAACTAGATGCCGATCCCTCACTCGCAAAAAATCCAGAGTTCCGAAAAGCTCTCTCAGACCTGGTCCGCGAAGCCCGCCAATTCCCCTCTGCCGCCGTCCAACAAAAAGCCAACGACCTCAGCAAAAGATTATAGGTACCGTCTTCCCGTTTTGCGACTACGCGCAAAACAGAAAACCCCAGTTTCACAACCGGGGTCTCTAGCTCTGAAGTGCATATTTAACGCAAAACTTTACCAAAAAAGGGCAGGCACCCTAAGCACCCTAAGCGAAGCGGCACCCTAAGCGCTAAGCGGCAGAGGCGGCGGTTCCGCCTTTTCCTTTGCGGCCGGGTTTTGGGCCCGGGGATTTTTTGGCTGTTTTGGGTTCTCGGTCGAAACAGACAGAGAACACTTCGTCGACATTTTCCACACAGATAAAGTTCATTCGATCTTTGAATTCTTTTGGAATGTCAGAGATATCCTTTTGGTTGGCCATTGGAATGATAATGTCTTTGATTCCTTGAGACATTGCTGCCAAACACTTTTCGCGAATTCCACCGACGGGTAGAACTCGACCTTGTAGAGTTACCTCACCAGTCATCGCAATGTCATGTCGAACAGGAGTATCTGTCATCAAGGACAACAAAGCTGTTGTCATCGTGATACCAGCGGAAGGACCATCTTTTGGAATCGCTCCGGCTGGCAAGTGAACATGGATGTCCCACTTTTCAAAGAAATCTTCTGGAATACTCAACTCAACTGTATGAGCTCGGGCATAAGCCATCGCTGCATGTGCAGATTCTTTCATAACATCACCCAATTGCCCAGTTAGAACTAAGTTCCCACGTCCTTTGTATTTCAAAGCTTCAACATAGAGCACTTCGCCACCTGCCTGAGTCCAAGCAAGTCCTGTAACCACTCCAATTTGAGAGTCATGCAATTTTTCATCACGTAAGAATCTTGGAGGACCCATCATCTCTGGAACTGTGGTTGCATTGATCTCGACGTAAGTGGCTTCACCCATCACGACTTGTTTTGCAACTTTGCGGCAGATTGATCCCACTTCGCGCTCGAGATTTCGGAGACCCGCCTCTCGAGTGTAGTGAGAGATCAAGTACTGAATGCCTTCATCCGTGAACTTGATATTTTCAGGTTTCAAGCCATTGGCATCGATTTGTCGATCGATCAAATGCTTCTTTGTAATCAAGAGCTTGTCATTTTCTGTGTAACCAGAAATTTGCAAGAGTTCCATTCGATCTCTCAAGGCGGCAGGAATATTTTCCACCACGTTGGCAGTCGCAATGAAGAGAACATTCGACAGATCAAAATCAACATTCAAATAGTTATCACGGAAAGTCGAATTTTGTTCTGGATCCAAAACCTCTAGCATTGCTGCTGATGGATCACCTCGGAAATCACTTCCAAGTTTGTCAATCTCGTCCAAAACAATCACTGGATTGTTGGTTTTTGCTTGGCGCATCGCTTGGATCACTTTTCCAGGCATAGCCCCAACATAAGTTCGTCGATGACCACGAATTTCAGCTTCATCTTTAACTCCACCTAATGAGATTCGGAAATATTCTCGGCCCATGGACCTTGCGATCGATTTTCCGAGAGATGTTTTGCCGACTCCAGGAGGCCCGCAGAAGCAAAGGATCGGACCTTTCATGTTCTTTTTTAATTTGCGCACAGCTAGGAACTCGAGAACCCGGTCTTTTGCTTTTTGCAAGTCGTAGTGATCTTCATCCAAAATATCTTTGGCGATTTTCAGATCAATCGAATCCTCAGTCTTTTTCGACCATGGAAGATCAACCATCCAATCTAAGTAAGTTCGCACCATTGATGCTTCTGAAGCATCCGGATGCATTCTCTCTAATCGAGTCAATTGCTTCAAAGCTTCTGTCTCAACAGCAGCAGGCATTCCAGAGTTGTGAACTTTCTCACGTAGCTCTTCCATCTCTTCAGATTTCGAGTCCGCTTCACCAAGTTCACTTTTGATCGCACGCATTTGCTCGCGCAAAAAATACTCGCGCTGAGATTTTGACATTTCATCTTTAGCCTGAGACCGGATCTTTTGTTGCATTTGCAACACTTCCAACTCAGCTGCCAGAATTTCATTCACTAAGCGCAAACGCTCTTTGTGATCAACCGTCTCCAAAACTTTTTGCGCATCAGGAACTTTGATTCCCAAGTTGCTGGCGATCAAGTCGGCCAATTTTCCTGGATCTGTAACGTCATCTAAAACCAAAAGAATATCTGGAGAGAGAACTCGGCCCAGAGCAATGATCTTTTCGATATGCTCTTTCGCTGTTCGGATCAGAGCTTCGAACTCAACTCCTGGAGCTGGATTCACTTGCTCTTCAATTCTTTCCACACAAACTTCAAAGGAGGGCGAAGTTTTTGAGAAAGATTTGATCCGCCCTTTGGACTCACCCTGGATCAGAATTTTCACTCGGCCATCAGAAAGCTTTCGCATTCTCATGATCTTTGCGATTGTTCCGACTTGGTAAATCGTGTCGGGAGTTGGATTTTCTTCAGTGATTTCTTTTTGAGAAGCCAGGAAGAGCAATCGGTTTTTTGCCAGCGCATCCTCGACGGAGCGGATGGAAGCTTCTCTGCCCACAAACAGCGGCAGAATCATGTAAGGGAACACAACGATGTCCCGTACCGGAAGCATTGGTAATGTTGCTGGGATGTCGGAAATTTTGTCGTCAAAACTCATACGGCTCCTCCGCCAATATCGCGGTGATAGAATTCCTGGTATGAAATTTTTCGGCAGTCAGAGGCAAAGGCTTTAAGGAAAAAGCACTTCAGGACCGTCTGGAATTTAAATGAAGTGAAAACAGGGACGAAAGTAATGTGCTGACATCCTTGTCAGCGGACCTCACTCCATGAGCGAAGTCAGGATGTAAGACTTGAAAAGCTGGATGTAAGGAGTGAATTATTGCAGAAAATGACGTGGATCTTCTTGTTCTTCTTTGCAAGCCACGCACAAAATCGCGAATGGGCTGGCTTTCAAACGTCCAGTGCCAATTCGTTCGCTGCAGCTTTCACACTGGCCATAGGTGCCCTCTTCCAGCTTTCCAAGTGCACGATCAATCTGAAAAAGGATCATGCGATCACGCTCATGAAGGTGGATCGATAAATTATTCGAAAAATCATGAGAAGAAGCTTCAACCTCTTCTGGAATGTGGTTTCTTTCGGTTGCTTGCTCGACTTTGAATTCAGTTGATTTGTTGAGAATCGAACTTTTCTCAGTGAGTAAAAAAGATTTAAAAAAAGACAGATCGGTCGCGTTCATCTCTTTCCCCCTTTGATGATCGTTGACCGTTAACGAGAACGTGGCTGGTTATGAATTGCTTCCCACAGAGTTTCAACAAAAAATTTTCAATTGCTGAAACATTCACCACAAACTGCGACGCTTGGTGAGAGAGTTTTCCACAAGCACACAGCGGCATTTCTCCTCTGAAAATGAGTCTTTGTGGAAAACATCTTTTTATTTTTGAAAAACTGAAAGAAAATCTGACAAAATAAAATTCACTATTAAACAGAATCTGAAATTATTCTTGAAGAACTGCTTACCTAATCAGCGAGCAAATCTTTTTTGCGTCGCCTCACGAAGTTCAGCACCTTCAATGCTGAGCCGGGTGTAGGGAATCGCTAAAAGTCGATCTTGCTCAATTGGCTCTAGAGTTTCTTCGCAGATTCCAAATTGCCCACGTTCAATTCGTGCCAATGCAAATTCGATTTCAATCAATTGTTGGCGCAGTCTTTCTTGATTCACAAGAAAGTGATGTTCGGCCAAATGGGCGACAGTTTGATCAGCTTCATCTCCGGCATTTTTATCGTTTTGGGCGAACTCGCTGCGGATGTGACGAGCCCGATTGAGAATTTCTTGCTTCAGCATAACAAGTTTTCTTTGGCATTCTTGTATAATTTTCCCCGCCCTAGAATCCATTCTAGCCCCCTGTGATATTCGACATTCGAGCGCGGATTGCGCTGTCATGGCGATCTGACAAAAAGTCGAGGCTTCTAGGTTAAGGATTGTGAAAAGATTCTGCGATCAATTTTTTTTATAGTTTGAATTACGTCGAAGAGCCGCAGGCCGGCTCACAAACTAAGGCCGTATGGATCCCTGATAAGGTATGACATTGCTTGAGTTATCCAAAGTCAAAGCGAGCAAGGGACGCATGATCTCTCTTTCCGGAGTCATAAATAGGGGACCCACGGCACCTGGAAAATTATGCACTTGTGTGAGTGCCCTTGCCAGCGATTCGCGATTGGTCGCCCCTTGGGCAATCAGTTGTCGTAAGAGCAAAGCAGCATCATAACCTTGAATTTCGAAAATTCCCGGGTCTTCTCCGAAGATTGTTTTGTAATCATGAACAAAGGTCGAATTTACAAATTGTGGCTCGCTTGCTAGAAAGCTATCCACAAACAAAAGACTGCTGGCGAAATGCCCGGCTCGTTTGGCCACTCCGGGAGAGTTCCAGAGATTAGTTCCGAGCAAGCGGATCCCTTTCACACCATTGAAAGAAAGCATAGCTGAAATTTGTCCCATGGATTTCACGCTGTCCGGAATAAACAAACCATCAAAGTCTACAATCGGTGGAAGTAAATCATCTGGCGGGGTTCCTTTGTTTGGTTTTTTAGCCTGAGCTTCAGACCAATCTTTCAGACGAAGTTTGTACTCTTCAGCTCGGCCTTCAAGATAGTAAGTTCCAACCAAGCGCTGAATTGGCTCACGAAAATCTGTTTCTTTTGGCGAGTAGGATTGAGCTCCAACAATCGATCCACCACGAGCCAAAACTTCGTCCCAAAAAATATTGGCGAATTCAGTGCCATAAGGATCATTAGGAAAAAGAATTGCAAATTTCTTCATCCCCAAATCTTCCATCGCGGTCTTAACTAAATAGCGGACCTGCATCTCGCTGGTCAGTGAATTTCGAAATACCGTGGGACCAACTTCGGTGATTCCAGCTTTTTGTGAGAGCGCAATCGAGGGAACTCCCAGCTCACTGGCTTTCGCGGCGACTGCTGGAGCCGTCTTGGAAAGAACACTTCCAATCACTGAAATGACATTGTCTTCTTTAACTAGTTTCTCTACTCCACGACGGGCATTGTCTGGATTTTCTTCGCTGTCGATGACGGCCAGTTTGAATGATGAAGCATAGTTGTTGTACAGGCCCAGGCCCATCTGCACTCCACGCAAAGTTTTCTGTGAAATCCCAGCGTACTTTCCCGTCATCGGCAAGACGACACCAATAGTTTTTGAGTCTACACGGCGAACCGAATCCAAAGTGCTTAAGCGCTCTTGTGCCCTTTGGCCAGCCTCACTTTGTGGCGCAACAGAAACTGCATGGGCGAATTCTTGCCGGGCCGACTCTTGATCATGATTTTCTAAATTAAGCTCGCCTAAGCGAAAGAAAGCATTGGCTCTGAGATTCCCGAAGTGATCTTGAGAGGCCACTTTTCCGAGATCGGGCGCTGACAATTTGCTATCAATAATCTCAGCTGCTTTGGCTGAATAACTTGAAGCTTCTTTCGCGAGAAGTGGATTCGCTAACGCTTCAGACGCCGTGTTCAAGGCAGCAAAAGAATCGCCAATCGACTCTTGAGAGCGAAATTTGTAGGAGGTGATTTCAGAAGTTAAAGTCTCGTTCCAAGCCCGAGTCTTTAATAATTGAGTCGACAGGTCGTTTGCTTCATGAAAGCGACCAGCTCGGACCAAAGCTCGAACCGCCCAAACCAAAGCTTCTGGTTCTCGAGGCTTCCCAGTCCAAGCCGCAGCAGCTGCTACATAGAAATCGTAAGACTTGTTGTAATCTTTCGAATCATAAAATTTTCTAGCCGATTCGAAAAGTTTTTCAGGAGGAGCCTTGGGAACATTGGATTTCGGAGGCGGAGCGGGCCTCGCCTGAATAGCTTTCAGGTTGGATCTTTGTGGTGCCGTGGAAATCGAGCCACAGGCAGTGGCAATTCCCAGCAGAACAAGCAGAGCCACCGATCGAAGCTCTAAATTCTTTTTCGAAATCACTAATAAAAATAGGGGCAAAAACACTGACATTTTGTTTGCAAAACTGTACTTCACTCTCATTTTCGGCCCCTTAACAGCTGCGCCATTTTTTCTTTGAACTCTTTAACTTGCGTTGGCTCCTCAGTGGTTTTTGCGAGCTCTTCGACCAGTTCCTTTTGCTTTCCTGAAAGCTGAGAGGGAGTGTCGATCATGACTCGAATCAACATATCACCAGCACCGAATCCACCAGCTTTCGGGAAACCTTTTCCTTTTAGACGAAAACTTTGGCCTGTGTGAGTGCCAGATGGAATTTTCAAAGCCACTCGACCAGTTAAAGTTGGAATTTCAAGTTCAGTTCCCAAGAGGGCGTCAATAAAACTAATTGGAGTCTCTAACAAAACATCATCCTCTTGACGTTTGAACAATGGATGATCTTGAATGTTCATAATCACATAAAGATCACCAGGAGTTCCTGTCTGAGGAGCCCCATCGCCTTCACCGGCCAACTTTAAACGCTGACCCTGTTTGACTCCAGCTGGAACCTTGACGGCCAATCGAGCACTTTCCTCTCGGCCTGCTCGGTGTCGAATGAAAGCAATTGTTTTTTCGGCGCCGAGAGCGGACTCTTCGAAACTGACATTCAAAGTGTAGCGAAGATCTGCACCCTTTTGCTTTCGTGCCTGGCGAAAGCCGCCGCCCGTCGGTCCACCGCGTCCGCCAAACACGTCGCCAAACATTTCACCAAAGATATCTTGGAACTGTTCATTTGAAGCCCCAGCGCCGCCGAAGCCTTGCTGAAATCCACCAAAACCTCCACTGGCTCCACCAAATCCCCCAGCACCGGGGCCACCACCACCGCCCGCAAAACCGAATTGATCATACATTTCACGTTTTTTTTGATCGCTAAGAATCTCGTAAGCTTCGGTTGCCTCTTTAAACTTTTCTTCGGATTTCTTATCACCCGGATTTTTGTCAGGATGCAATTTCATTGCAAGCTTGCGATAAGCTTTTTTCACTTCATCAGCGCTGGCTGTTCTTGATACTCCTAAAACAGAATAAAAATCCTTCTTTGCCAAACCGACACTCCAGTTATTAATTTTGAACAGGTTCTTTCGCGACAATCACTTGGCCTGGACGGATCACTCGATCATGCAGCTTGTAAGGCTTGCGAAACACTCGGCTGACATAGCCAGGTTTGTATTGAGAAGTTTCCTCACTGCTCAAAGCTTCGTGGACACTGGGGTCAAAAGCCAGCCCCAAAGCAGGTACTTCGCTGACTCCAAATTTTGTCAACGCCGACTTCAATTCCTTTTCTGTCATCTCAATACCTTTAGCATAAGTTGCTAAATTTTCTGCCGTCGGCTGGGTTGTCAAAGCTCTTTCGAAATTATCAACAACCGAGAGAATCTCAGAAATCAAGCGCTCGCTACCATACTTCAAAAGATCAGCTCGTTCTTTGATCACGTTTCGTTTGTAGTTGTCGAATTCAGCACGCAGATAAAGGAAATCGTTTTTAAACTTTTCAACCTGGGCTTTGAGCTCATCAAATTGTGAAGTGCCCTGATCTGCGGCAGTCTCATTGTTCTCAGGCAGTTTATTTTCAGACGAATTGGAATTGGTGTCAGACACGGTCCCTCCAGACAAAACACGGAAAAACATGGAAATACAAACTCTCAAAATCTATCGAGAATTTGGGTTCTAAACAACGAGTGTCAAGTGCGTCAGCTGATCAATTAGTCGTTCAACTCGCCTTTGAGGTAAGTTAATCCTGCGAACACCTGATTGCTGAGCAAAAGCCCTTCTTCAGTGAGCTGCCAGGCCCCTTCGCCGGAGTGTGTAACTAGGCCCTGCTCTAAAAAAAGCTTCAACTGACCTTGAACGGCCTCGCCTGGGCCGTGACCAAACCGACGCAACAAAATTTCTTCACCGAGGCCCTTGCGTGTTCGCAAAGCTGTGTGGCAAAAATCCGTCAGGGCTTGATGCTTTTCTAAGACCTCTTTGTTTTCCTCCGGTAAATTTTCCGCAGGTCTTTCAAACATCAGTTGTTGCCGGGACTGAATCCAAGCCTCGTAAGCGCCAATCGAGCTGTGGTTCCAATAGCGAGTGCCCCAAGGGCCCGAATGACAGTAAGAATGAGAACTCAAACCAATTCCCCAATAATCCGAATCGTCCCAGTAAAGCGAATTGTGCCGAGAGTGAAATCCAGATTTAGCAAAATTAGAGATCTCATACCGCTCATAGCTTTCATTTTTCAAAGTCGTTGAAATCATTTCAAACATCTTGAGCTGGTCATCTTCCAAAGGTCGGTTTTGCGACAAAATATGACCATCAGGCACAGTGAGGCAGTAGGGACTGACATGGGGCGGAGCAAACTTCAGAACTTCATCCAAATCCGCCCTTAACCCCTCAATAGTTTGCGTTGGTAGGGCAAATAAAATATCAAACGAGTAATTCACTCCAAAAGACTGCAGAAACTTCAAAGTTTCTCGAGTTTGCTGAGCGTTGTGCTCACGATGCACGCTCTTGAGCAGACGATCATCAAAAGTTTGCGCCCCAACACTGAAACGATTCACCCCAGCTCTTAAATAGGTCTCCATTTTGTGACCAGTTAAAGTGGCGGGGTTGATCTCGATCGTTATTTCAGTATGGGGTCCAGCGGTGAAGCCGACCTTTGCAAGATCATCGAGAATCGATACAATGTCCTCAGCTGGAAGAAGGCTCGGTGTTCCGCCTCCGAAGTAAATGGTTTCAAGAGGACCTTTTCGATAGGCTTTTTCAGACTGCCTGATTTCTTCTTTCAGAAGTTGCAAATATTGAGACGGCGGCAAAATTTTGCTTTGCTCGTAGGTCGCGAAGTCACAGTAAGTGCAACGCTGCAGACAGTAAGGGATATGAACATAGATTCCAAATGATGACATGGGAGCAAATTAGAAGATGGTTAAGAAATTTCAACTGAAAAATGGCATGAAGGTCCTTTTCCAGCAAAGTCACAAATCGCCGGTGGTCTCCGTGCAAGTCTGGGTTCGAACGGGAAGCGCCGACGAAGCCAAACTAGAGGAAGGAATCAGTCACTTTATTGAACATTTGGTGTTCAAAGGGACTCGCAAGTTCAAAGTGGGCGAAATTGCCTCAATCATCGAAGGCTCTGGCGGCGAATTGAATGCTTACACGTCATTCGACCAGACTGTATTTTACGTAACTATCTCCAAGCAATTCGTCGAAACCGGGCTCGAAACTTTGGCTGAAATGATGGGATTTCCGATTTTTGATCCAACTGAAATCGACAATGAGCGAGAGGTTGTGATTGAGGAAATCAAGCGCGGCCAGGACTCGCTAGGACGTCTTTCAAGTCAGCTGCTTTTCTCGACCTCCTATCAAAAACATCCCTACGGAATTCCAGTCATCGGCTATGAAAAAAACGTTCGCAAGTGGAGTGCGAAAAAGATCACAGACTATTTTCACTCGAGATACGCCCCGAAAAACATGTTTCTTGTCGTCGTCGGCGATTTCGAAGCTCCCGAAATGAAAAAACAAGTTCAAAAATATTTTGGTGAATTTAAAAGTTATAAAATAAAAACAAGCCGACGAAAAAAAGAACCAGCTCAAAAGAAATTTCGCCTGAAAGTTGAGAAGTCGACTTTTGAGCAAAGTATTTCCTACATGAGCTGGAAAGCTCCTAGCATCAAACACAAAGATATTCCTGCTTTGGATGTTTTGTCGATGATTCTAGGCCAAGGCGATAGTTCTCGGTTGGTTAAAAAACTGCGTTTAGAAGCGCCAATTGCGAATTCAGTCGGGTCCAGCCTTTTCACTGGCAAAGACCCAGGTCTTTTTGCAATTTCAATCGGTTACAACAAAGAAAATCTCCAACCGGCAATTCGCGGAATCCACGAAGCTCTGATCGAAGTGCTCAATGGTGACATTGGCGACGAAGAAATTCGAAAAGCGATCATCAATCTAGAGAGTGAAAACTTCTACGCTGTGGAAACAGTCGACGGACTTTCTAGAAAGTTGGGAGACGCTGAATTTCTAATGGGGGATCCCGATTATTTTCAAAAGTACCTGAAAGAAATCAGTAAGATCACAGCCAAGGATATTTTGCGAGTTGCGAGAAAGTATTTCCAGACATCGACTCTTTCCATTGTCACGATGACGAACGACGACACGTCTCAAGTAAAGAAAATCTGGTTGCAGTGGCAAAAAGAACTTTCAAAAACCTTAAAAAATCTGAAGCCGGCGAAAGTTTCTAGTAAAAAAGTAGCTCCAATCGTTCACAAGATGGGCGCCAAGAAAGAGCAAGCGGCACCGAAAACCCAGGTCGTGCAACTGGTGAACGGAGTTCGGATTCTAGCTCGGCCGAATTTTGAGACCGATGTATTTTCGGCAAAACTGGCCTTTCTTGGTGGAGCTCGAGCCGAAGACCCAACATTGGGTGGTCTCTCCGAACTGACTGCGAAAAGCTGGATGGGTGGAACTAAAACTAGAGCCGAAACTCAGATCTATCATGAAATTGAAGCCATGGCGGCCGGAATCAATCCATTGTCGGGACGAAACTCTTTCGGGCTTGGACTGGATGCTTTATCAAGTTTTGAAGATTCGGCGCGTGATCTTTATTTAGAGTTGCTGACAGACCCCACTTTTCCATCTGAGATTATTGAGCGAGAAAAGAAAATTCAATTGGAGCAAATCAAGAGCCGAAATGACAATGCTTCGCAGATCGCCATTCGGCAATTCATGGAAACCCTTTTCACTGGGCATCCGTATTCGAGAGATATGCTAGGGACAGTTGAGACCTTGAAGAAAATTGGTCACGATGAAATTCAGGCTTATTGGGACAGTTTGCATTCAAGCAAAAATCTGACCTTTGTTTTGTCCGGAGCTTTTGATTTGAACTTATGGGTAAAAAAGATCGAAGACGCTACTGCCAAAATGAAAATCGGAAAGAAATTTGAATCTCGATTTCCCGTCTATTTTCCTAAAAAAGAAACAGTGAAATTTTATGAGATTAAAAAAGAGCAAAGTCACTTGGTGATTGGATTTCCAGGCCTGACCATCACCAATCAAGATCGCTTCACATTGCAAATCATTCAGTCAATCTTAGCTGGGCAGGGCGGCCGGCTTTTCATCGAACTTCGCGACAAAAATTCTCTAGCTTATTCGGTTTCGCCACTTCGTATGGAAGGAATTGAGGCTGGATATTTTGGAGCTTACATCGGCTGCTCACCAAGCAAAGTCAAAAAAGCTTACGAAATGATGCGGATCGAATTTCAAAAGTTGTGTGACACCAAAGTTTCAGCTGCCGAGTTAGGCCGAGCCCAACGTTATTTAGTCGGTCGGCATGACATCGATTTGCAGCGAGTGAGCTCAATTGGAGCCAGCATTTTGTATGACGACATCTACGGAGTTCCGCATGACGAAACATTTGCACTGAGTGAAAAATTTTTTGCGATCACTCCAGAAGACGTCATGCGAGTCTCTAAACAGATTTTCAAATCTCCCTCTGTGGTCAGTTTGGCAGGTCCCGATAACCCGTTGTTATAGTTCGAAAAACAACTGTTTATCGAGAACTGATTTATTTGTGACTTTTGTCTAAAATCTGCGAGGAAACGATTCAGGATGAGACACTTGTGCTAATCTGAAACTGCTTCCTCACCGATAAGATGGAGAGAGCAATATGTCAGAAAATGCAAAAAAGCCTGAACCCTCCTTTGTTTTTCTTACCACTCCTCGAGAGTATTTCTCAGAGGTTGTGGAGACCGGTCTTGCCAAACGCAATCTCAAAAATCAACCTGCCGTCCAAGATTATCTGGTTCAAATGCTCGAGCATTATCTCGATGCACGAAATCTTTTTGACAATCAGCCCGACACGTTAGCAGAGACCTTTTTAATAGCTTCTAATTCTCAAGGCAGCGAAAAGTTCGATCTGCTCAAAAAGCTAGGTGACCGTAGTCTTTACATCAGCGGATTTTTCGGTGACTCACTTTCAAGAAAACTGGTTGACCTGGATTATTATGCTGAGATGGGCGGCGCCGCCTACGGAAGTCTTGCAGAATTTTCTCGCGAGGACGAGGTAGCTGAGGTCTTTCGAATTTTCTCTCGACGTTTCATCGATTTTGTCGATGTTCTCACTTACATCAGTCAGCAGTCTACCGTTCACACAGACCAGGGACTTCTGAAGCTTTATGATCGCTATATGCGCACGGGGTCTGAGCTTGCCAAGGAGCAATTGATTGAAATGGGGGTTTTGACACTCCCGACGGATCAAGCTAAGCTAGCCAGACAAAACTGAGAAGGAAAAACTTCATGTTCGGGTTTGGCAGTCTTTCACACATTCTGGTCGTACTTATCCTGGCGCTAATTTTTATTGGTCCGAAGCAACTTCCCGAAGTGGCAAGAAGTTTGGGACGCATGCTCAATGAGCTACGCCGAGCTAGCAATATGTTCACGAGCCAAATCAATGCCCAGTTCGATGACAAGCCAACCACCGGCCCCATGCCTGTGCCGCCTCAAGATCCTTCTCCGAGATATCAAGCCAGCCATCAAGCACATTCGGCAAACTATCCAAATCCAAATCATTCGGAAATTCACGTTTCACATCCAACTCCAAACGAAACTCATTCGGAAGTTTATATTCCGAATCAGACTCTACCTTTGCAGTCGACCAAAGACGCAGTTGGCGAGCAGTTGGATTTCCTCGATCTTCCTCAAACTGATGATGATAAAAAATCATGAGTTTTGATCAGGATCACATTCCCCTCAATCAGCCTTTGGTCGAACATTTGGTCGAGCTCCGATTCCGTGTGATTCGCTCAGCATGTGCCATCATCGTCGGTGTTCTGATTTGTTATCATTACAGCGATCTGCTATTTAATATTATTCGTGAGCCGATTGCTCCTTACCTGCCAACTGGCGGGTTGGTCTTCACCGCGCCAGCTGACAAATTTATTGCACATCTAAAAATCTCTTTTTTCGGTGGAGTGATCCTCACCTGTCCGTTCTGGATTTATCAACTCTGGAAATTTGTAGCCCCCGGTTTGTACACCAAGGAAAGAAAATTTTCTCTCGGATTTATTTTTTCCGGAACGGTTTTATTTTTGTCTGGAGTTATCTTCGTCTATTATGGCGTTCTGCCGATGGCCTTTAAGTTTTTAATGGGTTACGGAGGAGACGTCGACAAGCCAATGATCACAATCGATCAATACGTTTCGTTTTTTGTGACAACGACCTTGATGTTCGGTTTGGCCTTTGAAATGCCGTTGGTCATTGTTATTTTAGGAATGATGGACGTCGTGACAGCCAAGTTCCTGCGATCAAAACGAAGATTCGCTGTCGTCATCATGGCTGTGGTCACAGCTGTCATCACTCCGCCAGATTTGCTCAGCATGCTAATGATGCTGGCGCCAATGATCGTTCTGTTTGAAATCGCGATCGTTGTAGTCGCTTTGTTTGAGCGACGAA
>JAYTZS010000419.1:0-2683 GCA_043741885.1 Bdellovibrio sp.
TCCTTAGCGTTCAATTTTTTCTTCGCAGAAAAATCAAACCAACTAAGCGAGGGCTTGGCAACTTCTTGTTTTTACTTGCAAATCTTCCGGTCAGGCGTGTTTATTGACAAGTGAAAATTCGGAAGTGTGGATTTCACGAATGCGCTAATGGATATTAGCTGAGAAATCGAAGGTATAACCGCTTGTTATCTTCTGATGTTTTTCAAGATCAAAAGTTAGAGAGGGAGAATGTCAGATCTTCCGGGACTAATTGTGAAGCGGTCAATTTGAAACAACACTCGGCGCATTCTTTTAAATGAGAGGCCACTTTTAGTTACTGTTTCTGGTGGTATTGTAGATTTTGAAGCGGTCATCAAACGTTTCATTCGCTACGAAATATGCAGCAATTAATTTAGTTTTTTACTCCGCGATTCGGTCTTTCTCCAGGTCAAAATCAAGGCGCCGCATGATTATTTGAAGAGTGTGACGTATGTCCCTACCCGTGCCGTTACTTCGCTATCGTGTTTGTAATAAAAAAGTTATTTATAAATCTGTTGATGGATATCTGTGTAGATTGTTTCTTTTTTTCTTGACGGATTATTTCGCTTCTTAGCTCTGCATGAGAGGCAAAATATTTTGATTTTTAAAAATTTCCTTTGCCGGCCTCGAGTCCGCTTCGGGGCGAAGGCGCTAAGATGTTTATAGTTGCGATTTCATACTCAGATGGCTGTGATGCAAAAACCTCAGAGAAATACCTGTGATATGAATACTCAACTTGAAACAAGAACGAGGTATTCCATGCGGCAGTCTAGCTTTACAGCCTCGAATAAATCAAAAAAAGAACATGGTGGCTCTCTGCTTTCAGGAAAGCGAAAAGGGCGCCGCCCTCTCTCAACTAAAAATGCCATCCATTTAGTTTTAAAGTCAGATCTGAAAGGCGTATTCAATCCAGGAAATCGACGGCTAGAACAACTGATTCAAAACACAGCTAAGAGATTTCACATTCGCATTTACAGCATGGCTTTGAACTGGTCTCACATTCATTGTGTGATGAAGATCAAAGACCGTAAGGATTATAATGCTTTCATTCGGGTATTGACGTCCATTGTCGCTCTCAGAATTCGAATACACCAAAACTTCGCTGGCAAAGTGTTCACTCTTCGGCCGTTCACGAGAATCATTAGCTGGGGCAGGGACTTCAAAAATGTTCTTTCGTATCTAGTGCTGAACGAATTGGAAGCTTCGAGACTGTTGGTTCGACCGAAGACGAGGAAGACGAGGAAGACGAGGAAAAAGAAATCGGCTCAATGAAATTTGTCAGCAAGGGCCCGTCGGATTAACAAATATTCAATTCCTAAAATAAATCTGGTCCGCAGGGATCAGATCTTTTTAATTTGAGTGGGTCTTTTGTGCGGCTCCACTTGTCAATCAGGGCCGGGCTGATCTTCATAAGTCGCGAAACTGATCGGTGCAATAGGTTGAGCTCAGTGGCGCGACTTTACTTGGGCTTGGGTACAAGCCCAAGTCTTTGGTTTTGTCTGGAGTTACAGCATTTTGGTAGGTTTGTGGGCGGCAGGCTTTTTACACCCAGCTGGGTGTGCCGAAGTCGGCTTTTTGTATTTTTATTCAGCTATGTGGCGGACCCACTTTTTCGAGAAAGAGGGCTATCCGTGTTTTATTTTTGAACAATTTTGAGTAATTTTTCCAGAAGCATTTCGGGGGTCACGATGAGAATGGCATCGGGCGAGAGAAGTTCCGGAGTGAATCGAGTGCTCGGAATAGGCTCCGTGCCAAAATCACGGTGATAAGCTTTTAGATGCGCCACGCTGCCGACATCAATGATGAAAATGACTTTGTCTGACAGTTGTTTCTGAGGATTCAAATAGTTTGTGATGAGCCATTGGAGAAGTCCTTTGCGGGCCTGAGTTCGTTCACCCGAGGTGAGCTCGGGATCTAGAAAAAACTTTCCAATTTCAAAAATCTGATAACCTTGCTCGCGGTATTTGGTGAAGACGTCTGTGGAAATATTTTTTCTTTTCAATAGAATTTCGCAGGGAAGTGTCGGCTTAGTTGTAAGCCCTGACTTAAGCCCTTTGATCGTTTGATAATCAGTTCCATCATAGACTTTTAAAAATCCTTTGATATGGCTTACTTGATTTTTCTGATTTGCTTCGACGACACCAAATCCCAAGCGAAATGAATCCAGGCTACTGTGAAAACTAGACCAATCCGAATCCCTCATCAAACCAAGCTCATGTTCGGTGAACCGAATGCCATAATTTTTATGCAGAACCTGAAGACCTTGCGCATAGGTCGCCGAAATATAGTTCAGAGCATAATCTTGCTGACTGGGTAAAAATCCAATTGGCTCATAGTCCATTTCCTCAGGGTTGGGCACACGAACAGTTCGCTCCCACACGACTCCGTCTGATAAATCGATGCCGAGGAAGTCAACTTGGTTGGTAAAATTAGAAACACGTTCTGAAGACCGATAGGCCGGTTTGTACATCACCCCACTGAGGGTCATTTTCATGTCAGAAGCTGGTTTCTCGGTTACCTGGTAGACCTTAGCACAAAGAGGGGCGCCAACTGCCCAGGAGTTTGTCAGGGCAATGACTGTTAGAAGGCCAATATGAAGTAATGGCTGAGAAAATTTCATATCTAGATGACATTGCAAGTATGAAGCCTCACTTCACTTCGTGAA
>JAYTZS010000420.1:0-19755 GCA_043741885.1 Bdellovibrio sp.
CGAGAATTTGACTCAAATCGCAGGAAAGTACAAAATTTCAATTCAGAATTTGAAAAGTGAAAATCGACTTCCCCTGGGCTCAAAGCTTTTCGTTGGCAGCAAACTTTTGATTCCAAATGCCAGCGCCATGCAGTGATTTAAACGCAAGCGTCCCGGCTCGAGACATTAGTGCGAGCCGGCGTTTCGAGAACGTCTCTCAATCGCACATTTTTTGCCATGCTTGATCAGTTTTGAGACGTCTTCCTGAATCTCCAACGTTTTGTCTAAGATTTGCGTAAAATCGAAGGGAACCCGGAACAGGTGCTATCACCTGCCGAAGGGGATAACAAACGACGAACGTGGATGGACGACATGAACAAGCGAAATTTTCAAAAGCTTCCGCTGACCATCAGTTTGCTCCTTTTAAGCAGTTTGCTGACAGCCTGTCCTGCATCCGAGCCTACTCAGAGCTCAGAAGCCGGCACCAATCTAGTCAATCAGCCGACGCCAGTTTTGGATCCTCTAACTACTCCGGAACGCACAATCTGTGATCCTTTCAGCACTCATTCACCTTCTGCCCAAGACCGAGGCGTTGTTGCCAATATGGTTTGGCTAGACCAGACTATGCCGCCACAAAATGGGCAACCTTCTTTGGCTCATGTCAGTGATTATTTGGCGATTGGAAATGCGATCCAAAGTACTTTGTATTTTGACCGAATTTACGTTCCTACTCGCGCTTTTGATCTTGGATTTACGACTCTCACGGGGCAGCCTATTTTGAATTATCTTGGACAACCAATGTATGAATATTTTGCTTTGCACATGGAAGGTCAATTCCAACTGGCTCCGAGCGAAGCCCCAGGTTTGTATCAGCTGGCACTTTTAGCTGACGATGGAGCTGTGTTAAAAGTCTCTGATGGGCAGGGTGGCTACACCACGATTGTCGACAACGACGGCAATCATCCGACTCGAATGGCCTGTTCGGTTCAAACAGTAAATATGCAGAGAGACACCAAACTTCCATTCATTGTCGACTATTATCAGGGACCTCGGTTCCACATCGCCATGGTGGCTATGTGGAGGCACCTGCCTGATGGGTCGAATCCGGATATTCCTGTCATTGATCCAAGGTGTGGACAATCAGGGAACTCGCTATTTTGGAATTCCACTCAGACACCCTCCGTTCCGCAGACTGCATTTTTTGAAGTTTTATCTCGTGGCTGGAAGGTTCTTGAGAATGAAAATTACTTTTTCCCAGCTCAGGCTAGCAATCCCTGTGCAGCGCCAGCTGAAGCCAGCCTTTCCATTTCTGGATTTCAAGTCACGGCGGTTTCTCGCACTTCAGTGACTGTTCATTGGACAACCAGCATTGCTGCGACCACTCAACTGATTTATCAAGTTGTCAGCGGAGGGGCTGCGCTAACCAGCGCTCTCGACTCAAACTTGAGCACCACTCATTCGGTGGTCCTAACTGGGCTGACTGCTAACACTTTGTATTCGCTACAAGGGAAATCGACAACTGGCAATGGGCAGATTGCCTTGAGTGACCCAGCGGCTGTTCGAACTTCAAGGTAGCACTTCAATTAGGTAATCAAGTTTCATCTGAGCCGCCGTAAGTCCAGTTGTGCTGACACTTTTTGAGACTTTGATTAAGTCCGGACCGGCTTCTGACGATCAGTCCAGTTGTCAGGTCTTTGGATACAATCATGGGGTGAAAGATGAAAATTAGCCGGCAAGTCGGCTTTTCAATTCGCTACAAATTTTTATTGGTCATGAGTTTTTTGCTCGCGGCCTGCGTAGGCATTTATTTATTGATTGCCGTCCGAGTTTTCAAAACTGACAAGACAGAACTGGTTTTTGATTTGAACCGAAGCCAAGTTTCCAATTTGGCTTCTGAACTTGAAACTGAATTTGAAGGCGTGTCCGATAAATTTAAACTGTTTGCAGTTTTATCCAGTGGTTCGCAGTCCCGTTGGGTGAATGAGCTTTTCTCGAAAAATTCCGACGTCATTTTCGTCTCACTATTCAAAAAACCTATAAAAGAATCCGTCAAAGTTTCTAACAATGAAAATTCCCGAATCGCTGTGCAGAAATATGAAAATAAAAGTTTCATGGAAACCTACGGACTGTCAGCCACATATCTAGAAATCGACCTGATCAAACAGCGGCCCATTCCCTTTGCGGAGATCCTAAAAAATGGAGAAGCCGTTTGGAATGCCTCAACTGTTGAAGGTCCACCACTGATTGGCTTCGGCCGAAGTGTCGTAGTTGAAGATTCGAAAGGAGTCGCAGTTGATCAAATGGCTGTGGTCGGCTACATCAAGCTTGATCACTTGCTGCAAGCCCTTTCATTGGTAAAACTGAGTGAAATTACCATTGCCAATCGAGATGGTGAAATCCTTGCAGATTCAAATCCCAAGCTTTTGCACGCGAAAACCTTGTTGGGATCAAATCCACTGTTTCAAGCGGCTCTCCAAGCCAAAACAAAAACAAGCGTTCTCAAGTTAGAGCAAGAGGGGCACGCCATGCTCGGCGCCTATTCAAAAGCTCACAATGGACAAATTGTTGTGATGGCTCAAGCTTCCGAAGCTTCAGCATTTGGGGCGGTGACAGATCTCGTTGAGGAATCCTTGATTTTTGCTCTGATCGTCATCACAGCGGCCTTTCTTGCCGCTGTCTTACTGGCCCGGTCATTGACTGCGCCTTTGGCTCAGCTGGTTGAGCGAATGAACTTGGCCGCTCAAGGTGATCTGACCAGTCAAATTTCCATTGGAACTAGAGACGAAACTGCGGTTCTCGCCCACAGCTTCAACGAGATGATTTCCGATCTCAAACAGTCTCGTGATGAGCTGCAAGAAATCAATCGCGATTTGGATCAAAAAGTGAAAGAGCGCACTTTGCAGTTAGAAGAACAAAATCACAAAGTCAAAGAAGCGCAAGAAGCCTTGATCCGCACCACTCGTCTGGCCTCCGCCGGGGAAATTGCCGGACGGGCTGCGCATGAAGTTCTCAATCCATTGACAAGTTTGCTAACAAGGGTTAGCAGCATGGAGCGAAAAATCAAATCAGAAATGACGCCTCAGCTTGAAATCCTCTCCGATATCTCTCAAGCCTGGGAAAGGGATTTCTTAGAAGGCGGATTTGAGAAAGTGGTTGAATCTTGGAAAACTCCGTCTCAACTTAATTCTGATTGGAATTTGTGGAAAGAAGATCTTGAAAATCTTTCTGGCTTGAAATCAGGTTTGCAAGGCCAGTTAACTCATCTTCAGTCGGACACCCAATTTCTGTTAAAAGAAGGTGCTCGCATCAATAAAATTATCAATGGAATGCGCAAACTGTCGGTTTTGAAGTCCGACAAAAGAAATCATTCAGCCCATGAAATATTAAAAGACTGCTGCCATATTATGGCAGATCTGTTTCAACAGCGACAGTACACTGTCATTCAAGAATTCGCAGCAACCGAAGATCGAATCCAAGTCGACCGCGATGAGTTGGTCCAGGCTGTGACCAACATGCTCAGGAATTCTTTGCAAGCTTTGCAAGATGCTGAACAAGAAACGCGAAAAAAAGGCCAGCTGCGGCTGAGAACTTCCATTTCAAACGATCAAACTTCTCCTATCTTTCAAATCGAAATTGAAGATTCAGGGTCAGGCGTATCTGCAGAGAACCAAGTAAAACTGTTTCAAGCTCAATTTACCACCAAGTCTCCGGATGAGGGGACCGGCCTTGGTCTCGGGATCAGCCGGCGCTTTGTTCGTGGCTGTGGAGGCGATATCGAATTTGTTTCCTCTCTGCCTTTTCAAAAAACAATCTTCCGAATTCAAATTCCGCTGGCCAAGCCAGCTGACCAGGGAGCCGCTGCATGAGTGACGCTGCAAAAAATCTCAAACTCGAAAGCACAGCTGTCTTCAAAGCTGCCCCAGAAAACAATCGCCGTATTCTTGTTGTCGATGATGAACCGGCCATTGCAGATGGAATTCGCTCGCTATTAGCACCGGTCAAAAGCAATTTATTGGCCTTTCGAAAATCCAGTCGAAGTGCTCCCGCGGCAGAAGTTCAACCTTTGCCCGAAGAAAACAGGGGCTATGATGTCACTGTTGTTTCAAATCCCAGCGATGCTTTAGCGGCCGTCCGCCAAGCATTGAAAGAAGGTCGTCCTTTTGCCATGGGATTTTTTGACGTTCTCTTAGGCGCCGACATTGATGGTATCGAGTTGGTCAAACAAGTCCAAAACTTAGACCAGCAATTGTTTGCTGTTTTTGTAACAGCTTATCACGACCGTAGTGTAGACTCGATCAATGATTTCCTCGGTGGAGATAAAGCCGAAAGATGGGATTATATCAACAAACCCTTCTCTGACGGAGAGATCATACAGAAAGCTCGAAGCGTGACCTCGCTCTGGAATTTGCAACGTCTAAAGGAGTGGCAGGAAGATCAGCTGGCCGATGCGCAAAGAATGCTTTTGCAAAACGAAAGAGCCAACACAGTCGCCGCCGTCGGTCGAAGCGTCGCCCACGAGTTTGGCAATCTGTTGATGCAAATTGTCGGTCATGCAGAATTGGCCTTGATGAAAAATGAACCTGTGCGAATGAAAGAAGCTCTAGATACGATTTTGAAAGCTTCAGACACAGCCACGCATGTTTTGACTCGGTTTAAAAAATTAGCTCAGGGAGAGAACCGGAAAAAAGAGCACACTCTGGTGAACATTTATCAACCCCTCGAAGAAGCTTTGGATTTGATGAGTTACCAGTTTAAGAAGTGCCAGATCCAAGTCGCGAAAGCAAAAATGGATCAAGTGTTGCTCGAAGCTAATCGACATTCCTTGGTTCAGGTTTTTATGAATGTGTTTATCAATGCAGCTCATGTGATGCCCAAGGGTGGAAAAATTGATTTGAGTGTGGTGAGAACTCATTCAGGAGGCGAGAGCAGTTCCTTAGAGATCCAAATTCGTGATCACGGGTCTGGAATTCCTGTCGATATTCTTTCCAAAGTAACTGAGCCGTTGTTTACAACTAAAGGTGCTCAGGGATCTGGGCTGGGGCTGGCGATCTGCAAAGAGATCATTGAAATCGAACACGGCGGCCACTTTTTGATCGACAATCACCCGCAAGGTGGAGTTGTCGTCACCATTCGATTGCCAACCCGTCAGGAGGTCCGTCATGAGCAAGATGAAACTTGATCGGATGGTTGTCCTCGTCGTTGACGATGACGACATTGTTCGAAAAATTATTATAGAGCATCTCACTTCGTTTGGCTTTAAGGTTTTTCTTGAAGCTCGAGATGGAGCGGAGGCCTTCCGCTTTGTAGTCGATCAAATTCAGAGAATTGATCTGATCATTTCAGATTGGGAAATGCCACGAACAGACGGGCTGACATTCCTGAGAGCCGTCCGAGCCCATAAGCAAAGAGGCAACACGCCATTTATTCTAGTGACCTCTCAACAGTCTCAAGAGCGAATGAAGATTTCAAGTGCCAAAAAGCACCACGTGGATTCTTATATTGTGAAACCTTTTCGGGGAGAAGTTTTGCGGGAAAAAGTTTATCAAGTTTTGTTCTCGACCTCGACGCCAAATAGCGATGATGACAAGGCAGCATCGTAGTTTTATGGTAGCTTTATGACAAATCGGCAGTCTCCACTTTTATTTGGACTCCTGCTTTTAGCGTTCATCACGGTCGCAGAAAGTTCGCGTGCAGCCCCCACTTCCAAACTGTGGATCGAAGATTTTACTAATCGAGCAAATTATAACAGTGGCACGGCGATTTGGAATCAGGCAACGGGATGGGTGACTCCCACGCTTGTAGTTAAAGCTTGGGATGACGGCTCTGTGCACACTTCCAACTTGGATGTTGGCGATGGATCACTTGGAGATTTTAATTCTTTGACCTGGGCCCATCTGGCGGCCTCGGTGGACGTACTTAACAAAATAATTTATTTAAACACAGCTTTACACTCGATTTTCAAATTCAGAAATTTTACTTTGGACGCTGGCTGGACTTTGGATTCTGTGGGGAACGCTCCTCTCGTGCTCTACGTTTTAGGTGATATGACTGTGAACGGGGTGATTACCTGTAGCGGTCACAATGGCACAAGCTCAATCGGTTCAGCAGGAACAGCTGTGGCAGGTGTGGGTGGAGAAGGACGCTGCGGTGGAAGTCGCGGTGGTGACGGAGGCGCTGTTTACTCGGGTGCCGGATCCAGCTCAGCACAAAATGGCAGTTCTCCAGCCATTGCAATCACCGGAGGTCAAGGTGGAACCATTTCTGGTGCAGGCAATGGGTCGGGCGGAGGCGGTGGCGGAAGCTGGGGGAACGGCGGAGCTTTCATCGGAACTGCAGGAACCACAGGTACAATCGGCAGTGGTGGTGCCGCCGGCACACAAGTTTCTAATCCAAATTGGACTCAGTATTTTGGAGGCGCCGGTGGCGGAGGCGGAAGCGGAAGCAGTTTGCAAGCTGGTGGCGGTGGCAGTGGCGGTGGCGGAATTTTAGTTGTGCATGTTGGAAGATCTCTGTCGATCGGAGTTTCTGGACAGATGTCGGCTGACGGTGGCAGTGGCGGTTCCTCTCCTTCAAGCGGTGGTGGTGGCGGCGCAGGCGGAGCGGGCTCCGTACAAACTTGGGTTGGCCAGGATTTAACTTTGCTTGGAGCTGCCGCAAACACCATTAGCGCTCGTACTGGATCTGCAGGATCGCCAGCTTCGGGAGGGTCTGGCGGTTTGGGCTGGGGAGGACGAACATGGACTTCAACCCCTCTGACCAATGGATTTTTCAATGCCAGTGGAGCTAGCATCGATCCAACCAGCCAGCTCACTTATGAAGGAGATGTCGAGTTCTCTGTTGCATCTCAGTTTGTGATTTCTCAATCTTTTGACACCGAGAGCACGTTGGCTCACTTCATCTCGGCTGCGATCTTGCCAGCGTCCGCGAATGTGAGCGTGGAGTTTTCCGGCTCTAACGATTCGTTTATTTCTGATAATTCTGGGTGGGTGAGCTCCTCACAAATTTCAAGTCTGGACCACAAACGCTATTTGCGCTTTCGGCTGTCGTTAAATAATCTCAGCGGAACTGCTCCTGAAAAAGTTCATTCGATGACAGTCAATTTTGAAAGTGATGAGAAGAAGAATTTTGTTTTCAAGAATTCTGGTTGTGGGTTGATTCAACCGTCACAGTCAACGTCACAGTCAACGTCACAACAGCTGGGACCCAGTGCTTTTTCAGCAACTTTGTTCGCATTTTTCTTGCTGTTGCTGCCATTGTTTTTGCTTGGGCTTCTTCAATGCTCGATTCCTAAAGTGAAGCCAGCTGAGTAACCCAAGGAAAAGTTTCTCTGATCAAATACAAAATCTTCCTGCAGCCTGAGACCGATTGTAAGTTGGTTGTGTTCACTTTTAAGTAAAGAGTAACGCAGTTGATTTTGATTTGTCAGAGCAAAAAGAGAAGACCCTGCCAGCACACTGAACTGATTTGAAGCCGCCGTGTCCGGACTCAATTTCCAGAAGGACGTGACAGACGGTCCGATTGCAAGCGAGCTCTGGATCTCTATTTTTTCCAAATCTTTTCTTCGCACCACCGGGATCGCTTGCAGGATTCCACCCCTCAATAGACCACTGTGACTGTCCCCCACGAGGATTTGCAATCGACCGTCGATAAATGCTTGTTTTGCCTGGAAAGGATAGGTCAGCGGATCCGAGACTGTCCAATGGTAAGAAGCAAAAAATGCATCCACGATATAAGTTTTTTCACTGTTTAGTTTTTGTTCTATCTGAAGATGAGCTGCGCTGAGGGTGCTGCCATTCAATTTCACTTTCAGTTCATTTTCACCGTTCAGATTCCAGTTGGTCAAAAGTGGCGACCATTCGATCAAGTACGAATCCTTAAGCAATCGCTGTTCTTGCGAAGTCAGTGAAGTTTCGGTTTGATAGCGAGACTCGTCAGGCAAGGCGGCAGCCACAGGAGCTGAAAAAGAATCCGAAAGTAATTTTTCACTGCGAGTTTCTACTGAACTTCTTTGTGAATCGAGTGCAGCAGCCACCTTGGCTTGAGCCACAATCTTTTTGCGAACCAACACACCCTCGTCACTGGAAGAATTTTCTTGAGGGCTATCTAAGTGCACTTTTGCAGGTTCTGAAAAAGCACCTAAGCGGCCTCCCGTTGTTCCAGAGGCGACTCGCCAAAAATATATTCCCAGAGGAAACTGCGACCAAACGTATTCTGTTTTTTTCACTTTTTTAGAAAGAATCGGTTTGCGAAAATCGGCCGTAGTCGAAACTTCGAGGGTGTAAAGGTCCGCACCTTCCACAGCTTCCCAGGCAAATACAGCTTCGAAATCACTTTTTGAATCAGCTCCGGGTTTTTCTTCTGCATTAGCTGGAGTGATCAAGCAGCCAAACAACCAGCTGGCGACAGAATGAAAATTTGTCTGCGCTGGTTCGAGAGTTCGCTGTTGCATATTGTTTTTTGAGCTTGGGATTGTCTTTTTCGAAGCAGGAAATCGCATTAATGGAGATTTCAACTTCGGAGCAGCCAAAGGTTCGTGCCTTGGAAAAATTTGGTTTGAGTAGGCAGAAGGCATTTCAAAACCATCTCGGTCGAGACCGATCACTTTCCACTCCACATCGTTCTCATCTGAAAACTGGTGTTGCAGAAAATGATCTTTTGCAATTTGTTCGGTCACAAATCCTGTTTTCAAATCCGTCATAATCAGCTTGTACTGATCTGCTTCGGGAATATAAGTCCAGACAAAGGAAACGGATTCGTTGGTCTTGACTCGGTCACGGGGGAAAGGCGAAAGCAAATGCAAAGTTGGGGCTTTCCAAACTTCGACCTCTTTGGCTTCAGAAACCAGGCCAGTTTTGAGCAAGCGAAGAGTGTAGCGACCCGGGAGAAACAGTAAATTTTCACTGTTTTGCTGAGGCCCAAGTGCATAAACTTGTGTTTCGCTATTCAAAGCTGAGATCTGTATTTGATCAGCCTTCCCGGTCCAGCGAACTGGTACATGAGCTCGATCTTCATAAGAGTAAATTCTCTGCCTCTTAGCTCCAGAAAATTTAACTTCCCGCGACAGGGCCATTGTTTCAGATATTTGATTCTTGGCGATTTTTAGAACTTGATTTTCACCAAGTGCTTGAACATCAGTTCCTTTTTCAAATTTTAAGTTGCCCTTGAGGACTTCAACTTCAAAGTCTTCTTTACCAGTTTGTCGCAAGGACACTTCTGAACCTTGCTTGAGGTCGAGACTCCATTGGTCGGATTCAATTTTAGTGGAGGCATATGGATTACGAGCCCGCAAATCACCGCGTGTAAAACGCAAGCGGATTTGTGACGCTGAGCCTATCACTTGGGGCTCGATGGTTACCAAGGTGTTTTCTGAAAGATGAACTTCGGTTTGTTCCTGCAAATGCAAAGTTGCAGTCGATTGAGAGAGAGTCAAAACAGAATCGTACTCATAAATAATCTCATCTGTTCGAGCATTTTCCCAAATCAAAGAGTTCAAGCCCCGTTTCCGCAGTTCATTTTGAGATTGTGCAACAGAGCCCGCAGGTTTTTGGCTAAGCTTCGATGACAGACGTTGGAAAGGGGTCGGTATAATTTGCAAATGCATCAGCAGCCATATCACTTCGATGAAAAGTAAAATAGCGGATAAAAGAATCAAATGAAAATCTGATTTCTGGCTTCTTTGCATTCATTGGTTTGATCGGAATAACTGAGAGATATCTAAGATTTGACGAGGTCTGGTCCGGTCCAGATTTAGCTCTGTCTATTAAAAAGAAAAGTCCACTTCAATCAACCATGATCAAAAGTGGACTTTAGGGGAATAAAATCGTTTCATTGATTCTCTCCTTCCGTTCGCGCTCCCATTCGGCGTTAGAACCACAACACTGCGGGGAGAAGTGTGTGCTCTCCTCTGGCAATCTGGCTGGCATGAGGCGAAGTTTAATCGACTCGAAGCCCCTCTAGTTTTGCGTCACCGTGTTTCCACGACTTTGCCTTGAGCAAAGGAAGGATATAAATCCCTAAACTTATCAGCCTTCTAGGAACCTCCTCGGATGTATGGGGTTGATTTCAATGCGACATCAATTGTCTTTAGCAATCCTGGTGACAGGTCTTCACTTTGGTTTCGGATCAGTGATTTGGTACATCAATCCTCCTGGATAACGTACTCAGTGTAGCAAGACCAAAGGCCAAATCAAACAACTCTGTCCAACTTTCTCACAATCGATCAAAGATTTACACAGCCACGTCTCGCAGTGATTCGTTGTCGTTTCACTATGAGAATCTATGAGAACCTATGAGAACCAAGTGAGAGCTAAATAAGAATATAAGATGAAAATCAAATTCTAGTGGCCGAGAAGCCGCGAATTTTTTCGTTCTCGACTGAGTAAGTGATTTGAATAGGGCGGCAACAGACTTCGCAGTCCTCGATATAAACCTGAGTGATTTCGACAGAAAGATCTAAGATCATCGAGATTTTTTCAATACAATAGGGGCACTTAAAAAACTTTTCGACTTCTTCCATTAGACCGGAAGGCGGCTGCGAATTTTTTCGGCAATTGCAAAAAAGGCTTGAGTCTCTGCCGACTGAGGGTTGCTTTCGACAATTGGAATTCCGGCTTCGCCAGCTAAGCTGACATGCGGATGAAAAGGAATTTCTCCCAGTTTGGGAATCTTCTTTGAATCTAAATAAGAGTCTATTTCACCGCGCGGAAATAACTGCATTTTCTCACCACTCGGAGTCAGCAAATAAGACATGTTCTCGACCAGTCCAAGAATCGGAACGGCCACGCGGGCCCACATATCAATCGCCTTTTTTGCATCCATCAGAGCAATATTTTGCGGAGTGCTGACAATCACGGCACCCGCCACTGGAACTTTTTGCGCCAAAGACAGCTGAATATCGCCAGTGCCCGGAGGCAAATCAACGATCAAAAAGTCCAGCTCACCCCAGAGGACATCCCGCAGGAACTGTTCCATCGCTTTGAAAAGCATAGGGCCGCGCCAGACCACAGCCGAAGTCTCTTCGATGAGAAATCCAATGCTCATCAATTTCATACCGAAGCGAACCAATGGTTGCAGCTTTTGCTCGGCTGAAATCTCCGGCTTTTGGTTCAAACTGCCCATCATTCGCGGAATGCTCGGTCCATAAATATCAGCATCCAAAAGTCCCACTTTGCAGGTCTTAGCAAGGGCCAATGCAAGGTTGGTGGCGACGGTGGATTTGCCCACTCCGCCTTTGCCTGAAGAAATCGCTAAAATGTGCTTCACATTGGCAATTGGTTTTTGCTGATCGAATGGATTTGGTGGAGTGAATGTCATATTGCTTGAATCCTTTTGCTGAACACCAAATAATAGACTTTAGATGACAAGCCAAGCTCTCTTCTGGATGACTATTGGAATCAGCGGATTCACTCTTCTCATTTTCTTCGTCGGAAGGAAAGGATTCGTTGAACCGTCAAAGCTCAATTTGCGCAAAGGTCAGCGCGAAAAAAATCGCTATTCCGGCCCTTCAAGCCTCTCGCCGGGGCCCGTCTCTCGAACTTCGGCGGACCTTAGGATGGAACGTGAGGATCTAAGCTCGGGCCCGATCAAAAATCTCAATATCATTTTTATTTACAATGGACATTCGTTTGATGCTTATGAAGTTTTAGGGGCGCCCGCCGGAGCCAGTTTTGCTCTGGTAGAAAGGTTTTATCACGAAAGTTTAAAGCAAAAGGGCTATGACCAAGACTTCTTGCTTGCCGCCTTTGAAGCTATTCGAACTTCAAAATAAATTGTCTCTAGCGAAATGTCTCTAGGGAACTGTCTCATAGAAACAATGACTATTTCTTGTGCTGATCAGCCGAAGGCATTTCAAAAGGCGGGTGAAGTTCGCCTCGATGACACATGTAGCAAGAAGCCTTGGGCGATTTGTTCTGACCATTCATTCCCGAGTCAATCAGCAATTGGGTCAGTTTCATGTGTTCTTTGGCGACATGGAATTCAATTTTTTTATCCGACTTGAAATTCTCTGAATTGTGACAGGTTGTGCAAGTGACGCCCAGCTGTTTGGACATTCCAACCATTTGCTCACGCATCAGCTCTTCTTCGGTTTTGAGCTTTGACGGAGTCTGTGCAAACACCAAACTGACGGTCAAAAGCCAAAATAGAGTTGTCATTCGAACCTCTTGTTAAGACTGAATTTTAGCGGCATTCACCACACCTAATCAAACGAATTTTTTTGACTCTCACACAGGCGAAAGTTACGCCTTAAGGATGTGAAGTTGAGAAGCCTGATTCGGCTTCGGCTGTTCACTTTCCGCGAAAGGTGCCTGATTGATGTCCTCCACAGAAAAAGCTCCAGCGACAGTTCGTAAATTGAGCGATTTGGCAACTTTGGTTTCTTTGAGCAAGCGCCGAGGTTTTGTCTTTCAAAGCTCCGAAATTTACGGCGGTCTTGGCAGCTGCTGGGATTATGGACCCTTGGGCTCTTTGATGAAGCTCAATGTGAAGCGAGCTTGGTGGAATGCCATGACTCGAAGACCCGACATGTGCGGGCTGGATGCAGCGATTTTGATGCACCCTATGGTGTGGAAAGCGTCAGGCCATATCGATGGCTTTTCTGATCCTTTGGTCGATTGCCGGGCTTGTAAGACTCGGTTTCGTGCCGACAATTCAGAGTCTTATATCAATGAGAAAAAATGTCCAAACTGTGGCTCGACAGATCTGTCGGAGCCACGAAATTTCAATTTGATGTTCAAAACCCACATGGGCCCCTTGGAAGATTCTGGATCTCTGGTGTTTTTACGTCCCGAGACAGCCCAAGGTCACTATGTGAACTTTCTCAATTGCCAAGCTTCGACTCGCTACAAGATTCCCTTTGGAATCGCGGCGATTGGAAAATCTTTTCGCAATGAGATCACGCCGGGAAATTTTATTTTTCGCACGCGTGAATTTGAACAGATGGAAATGCAATATTTCGTCAAGCCGGGAACGGATGAGCAGTGGTTCGAGACATGGAAAGACATCCGCTGGAATTTCTACAAGAAGTATGGATTCAAAATGGACAGTTTGCGTTTTCATCCGCACGGACCCGGCGAGCTTGCTCATTACGCGAAGGCGGCTTTTGATATTGAGTATTTGTTTCCAATGGGCTGGAGCGAGCTCGAAGGAATTCACAACCGCTCGAACTTTGACCTCACTCAGCACACAAAATTTTCTGGCAAAAGTCTTGAGTATTTTGACGAAGCCAACAAAGAAAAGTTTTTGCCATTCGTGATTGAAACCGCGGTTGGTTGTGACCGCATGTTCTTAGCTTTTCTCTGTGATGCTTACCGTGAAGAAGTGACTTTGGCTGAGGACGGCAAAGAAGATATGCGTGTAGTGCTGGGCCTTCACCCGGAAATAGCGCCGATCAAAGCCGCTATTTTGCCGTTGTCCAAAAAACCAGAACTGCAAAGTCTTAGCGAAAAATTGCGAGAGCAGCTCGCTGAAGATTTTGATGTTCTCTATGACGAGTCCGCATCCATCGGAAAACGATACCGTCGACAAGACGAAATCGGCACTCCGTTCTGTGTCACGGTGGATTTTGAAACTTTGAATGATCAAGCAGTCACAGTTCGACACCGAGACACCATGAAGCAGGAGCGCGTCCCAATGAAAGATCTCACTGCTTTTATAGGCGCCGGATTAAAGAAATTTTAAAATTTTGCCAGAGAATCTAGGAGATTTCAGATGCAGACATCAGATGAAATGAATTCAGGGAAAAATAGCAACAGCTCAAATGCCACTCTGCAAATTCCTGAAAAATTTGTTTATTTCTTTGCGGCCGGGGAAGCCGAAGGAAATGCCAGTATGAAATCAGTCCTCGGAGGCAAAGGAGCCAACCTTGCGGAAATGACAGCTCTTGGTTTGCCAGTGCCACCCGGATTTACAATTTCAACCGAAGTTTGCACTCACTATTATGAAAATGGTGGCTCACTGCCGGGCTGGGTGAGACCCGCCATCGAAACTGCAATGAAGCGGGTCGAATCCAAGATCGGCAAAAAGTTTGGCGATGTAGCCAATCCGCTTTTGTTCTCAGTGCGTTCGGGAGCCCGGGCTTCCATGCCTGGGATGATGGACACAATTCTTAATCTGGGCTTGAATGACCAGACGGTTGAAGGCCTGGCCAAATCTTCAGACAATCCGAGGTTCGCTTGGGATTCTTATCGCCGCTTTATCCAAATGTATTCCGATGTGGTGATGGGAATGAATTCTTCCATGCTCGAAGTGACTTTGGAAGACCTCAAAGAGGAAAAGAAATACACTCTCGACACTGAGATGAGCGTAGACGATCTCAAAGTTTTGGCAAAAAAATTCAAAGAGCTTGTGCGCCAGAGCACGGGTCAAGTTTTCCCAACAGACCCATGGGAGCAATTGTGGGGCGCTATTTCAGCTGTTTTCAAATCTTGGAACACCGGGCGCGCCATCACTTACCGAGAACTGCATGACATTCCTGGTTGGTGGGGAACAGCTGTCAATGTGCAGTCGATGGTTTTTGGTAATATGGGCGAGGATTCTGCAACTGGAGTCGCCTTTACCAGAGATCCGTCGACTGGCGAGAAAAAGTTTTACGGTGAATTTTTAATCAATGCTCAAGGCGAAGATGTGGTTGCAGGAATTCGCACTCCTCAGCCGATCACCAGGCTCGATGCTGCCAAAGCCAATTTAAAATCTCTCGAAGAGCTGATGCCACAAAGTTATTTGGAACTGGTTCAGATCTATCAAAAATTGGAAAAGCATTACAGAGATATGCAAGACATCGAATTTACGATTGAGAAAAATAAATTGTGGATGCTGCAAACTCGAAATGGAAAGCGCACCACCAAGGCAGCTTTGGCCATTGCTGCGGATATGATTGATGAACAGTTGATCTCGGAAGAAGAAGCTTTGATGCGAATCGATCCGACCAGCTTGGATCAACTTCTCCATCCGGCGCTGGATCCCAAGGCCGAGCGAACCCAGTTAGCCAAGGGACTTCCAGCCAGCCCTGGTGGAGTCCACGGGCAAATCGTTTTCTCGAGCGAAGAAGCTGTCGAGTGGAGAGAGCGAGGGAAAAAAGTGATCTTGGTGCGAATCGAAACTTCTCCCGAAGACATTGCTGGGATGGTGGCTTCTCAAGGAATCCTGACGACCCGAGGTGGGATGACTTCGCACGCAGCTGTGGTGGCTCGCGGAATGGGAAAATGCTGTGTCGCTGGCTGCGGTGAAATCGAAGTCGATTACCGAGCTGAAACGATGAAAGTTCGCGGCTATGTTTTGAAAAAAGGCGACGTCATCACTTTGGATGGCAGCACCGGAGAAGTTTTTCTTGGCGAAGTGAAAGCTGTGGAGCCGAAATTGGACGCCACCTTTGATCGCATCATGCAAATTGCCGATCGCCTGAGAAAATTAAAAATTCGCACCAATGCCGACACTCCCAAAGATGCTGAAACCGCAAAAAATTTTGGTGCCGAAGGGATTGGCCTGTGTCGGACCGAGCATATGTTCTTTGGTGCTGATCGAATCGACTCGGTCCGAGAAATGATTTTAGCAGAAGGAAAGCAAGAGCGAGAAAAAGCTTTGAGCAAACTTTTGCCAATGCAGCGCGGAGATTTCAAAGCTCTGTTTAAAATTATGAAGGGTCACCCCGTTACCATTCGGCTATTGGATCCTCCTTTGCATGAATTCTTGCCACACTCTGAAGAAGAAATGGTCGAGCTGTCAAAACGGATCAATCATGATGTCGATCGTCTGCGCAGCAAAGTGAATGCCCTTCATGAGTTCAATCCGATGCTCGGTCACCGTGGTTGTCGCTTGGCCATCACCTTTCCAGAAATTTACGAGATGCAAGTGCGAGCGATTGCTGAGGCAGCTTGTGACATCGTCAAGACAGGCGAGACTTTGATTCCTGAGATAATGATTCCCTTAGTTGGAATGGATAAAGAACTGGAAGTTTTGCGAGCCCTGACTATCCGAACTGTGGAGAAGGTGCAAAAAGAACGCAATTTGAGGTTCGAATATTTGGTCGGCACAATGATCGAGCTTCCACGCGCCGCCGTCACCGCAGACGCAATCGCTGAGCATGCCGATTTTTTCAGTTTTGGAACAAATGATCTGACTCAAACAACACTCGGTCTTTCTCGGGATGACTCAAGTCGGTTTCTGGGAAGCTATGTTTCTCAAGGAATTTTGCCGAAAGATCCTTTTGTCAGTATTGATCAGGCGGGGGTTGGAGTGTTCGTGAAAATGGGCACAGAAAAAGGCCGACAGACCAAACCAAATCTGAAAGTCGGAGTGTGCGGAGAGCACGGAGGAGATCCGGACTCGATCGAATTCTTTCACAATATTGGTTTGGACTATGTCAGTTGTTCACCTTACCGGGTGCCAATTGCTCGACTGGCAGCGGCTCGAGCGGCGATTCAAAATCGCAAGACGCAACATTGATTTGCTAACTTCAGTGGCAAAATTTTTTGTCGAATGACGCACAATTGCCCAAGCTCTCTTTATCAGAGGCTTCAGATGAATTCGAGAGTTGACTTAAAACAGTGGGATGTGGGGAAATCAGCACAGGGATCGAGCGATCAATTGTTCCTGTAACTAAAATTAGATGCGGCTGAAACTGTGTGCTTTATTACAAGAGTAGATGGTTTTGCTGTGATTGTATTTTTGGAGAGCAAACTTTGAGAATCAAAAAAATCGAACTGATTGGCTTTAAGTCGTTCAAAGATAGAACCGTGATTCAATTTGACGCCGGGATCACCGGAATCGTCGGACCCAATGGCTGCGGAAAATCCAACATTGTCGACGCTTTGGTTTGGGTCATGGGAGACATGTCGCCAAAAGATCTCCGAGCTAGCACCATGACCGATGTGATTTTTGCTGGAGCCGATGGCTATGCGGCTATGGGAATGGCCGAAGTCTCATTGACGTTAGAGAACGATGGCGGTCCGTTTCCGGCGAAGTATATGAAGTTTTCCGAAGTGATGGTGACACGACGTCTTCACCGGAGTGGAGAATCGGAGTATTTCATCAACAAAGAAGGCGCAAGACTGCGCGACATCCAAGAAATTTTCATGGATACAGGGGCAGGGGCGAAAGGTTTTTCGATCATCCAACAGGGCATGATCGGAAAGATCATCACATCGAAGCCAGAAGATCGTAAAAACTTAATTGAAGAAGCAGCCGGGATCACCAAGTTCAAAGCGCGCAAAAAAGAGTCTCAGCGTAAACTTCAGGCGACTGAGCAGAATCTCGTGCGTTTGCAAGACATCGTCGGTGAATTGAAGCGCCAGATCGACTCTTTGCAAAGGCAAGCTCAGCGGGCTGAGAGATACCGCAACTTAAAAAATCAAATTGAAGAGTTGGACTTATGGATAACCTCCTTGCAATTCAAAGATCTCAAAGGAGCCGCCGACGAAGCTCAGCGAATCTTTCAAGAAGCTCAAGGAATGGAAGTCGAAGGTGAATCCACTTTGACCCAGCTGCAGGCAGATTTGGAAGCTTTGAAACTTTCAATGTTGGAACAAGAAAAGAAAGTCGAAGACCTGCAAACTTTGCATTTTGAAAAACAGTCTTCAGTGCAAAAGCGCGAAATGGAAAACCAAGAGCTCAAATTTGAAATTGAGCAAGCTCGGCGAAACGAAGTCATGACTGGCACTTTGCTTCAGGAGCAAGAAGCCCGACGCGAGCTTCTCATGCGAGATCTAACAGGCCTTGAGTCTCAAGCCCAGGACCTGAAGGCAGAATCTGAAACTTTAACTTCCAGTTTTTTATCTAAAAACGAAATTTTCCAAGAAGCTCAATCACGCATCAGTGTGGTCGACGAAGAGCTGACTGATAAACGCCGAGAGCTGTTTGCACTGGGTCAAACGGAATCTTCTGTGGATGCCAAAGTTCAAGCTTTGGATTCGCAAATTGACGATGTCCGCTCGCGAGAAGAAAATGAGCGCTTGGTCCTGCATGAATTGAAAGAAAAGCAAATTCAGTTTGCCGAGAGACGGAAGAAGGTCGGAAATGATCTGGACCGCGAACGTCAATTGCACTTTGATCTGTCGAGCGATGTTGAAGCATTTGAAGCCAATAAAAAGATCTTGCAGGAAAATTTGGCAGCTAAGCGCTCCGAAGTTGAACAATTCAAAGACAGCCTGAACGAAGTCACCTCTCTATTGTATGGTCTTGAAAATCTGCAAAACAATTTTGAAGGCTTCGAAGAGGGTGTCAAAAACGTCATGCTTTGGCAGAAAGCCAAGCATAGCGAAATCCACGCCGATGAGTCGGTCAGTTTTCAACCAGTTTCTGAAGTGGTCGAAGTTCCATCCGAATACGAAGTGGCGATGGAAGCAGCCCTCGGCTCTCGCTTGCAGATGCTTTTGACTCAGGATTCAGAAGGAGCTTTGCAGGCCGTCGATTATTTGAAAGAAAATAAATCCGGTCGCTCCAGCTTTTATGCTGGACCGCAAGCTTCCAGCGATATTGGAAATACCCAATCAGCCGGTCCACAAAGCCGCCGTTCTGCAGCTCCGTCAGGAACTGGCGTTCAAGCGCTATTAAAGGACGTCGTCCAAGCTTCTGAGAAATATCAAAACTCAGTGAATTATCTTTTAGATGGAGTGGCTGTCGTTGATTCGATCCGCACAGCACTGACTTTGCGACCTGAACATCAAGGGTGGACTTTCGTTACAACTGATGGCGACACTCTCACCTCTGATGGCGTTCTCACCGGCGGAGCCAGTGACAGTGCGGACAGTGGAGTGCTTAAACGACGTCGAGAAATCAAAGAGCTCTCAGACAAGAAATCGGAGTGGGCTGGAAAGCTAGCTTTGGCTCAAGCCTCTTTGAGAAAAATCGACGAGCAGTTGGCGAATGTTTTGAATGATTTCGAAGGAGCTCAGAGACGAAAAATTGAGCAAGAAATCAAAGTTACGGAACTGAAAAAAGATCTCGAGCGCTCTGAAACTGAAATGCAAAATGCTCAGCTGGCGTTTGACCGGCAAGACAGAGAACTTCAGCGAATTTCAGATCAATTGCGAATTCAAGAGCAGAGAATGAAAGAGCTGTCTCAGTCTCTACTTGAGACTCGAGCGAAAAAAGCAGCGGTCGAGACAACTGTTGAGGAGCTTCAGACCGAATGGACCAACACTCGGATGGGTTTTGATGGAATGCAAATGGAAGTGACTGATTTGCAAGTCCGATCGGCTTCCAAGACCCAAGAATTTCAAGGGGTGCAAAAGCAACTGGAAATGGTTCGTAGATCGGTTGAAGATTTGAATTTGCAGCTGTCTCGAATGAGTGAAGAGTCCGAGAAGAACTCGTCAGTGATGACAGAATCCCAAATCAAACTTGAAGAGAGAAAAATCGAATTTGAGCGTTTGATCCATGAAGTGGAAGAATTGAAAGCTCAGCTTTCCCACAGCAAAGATCTTTACGAGCAAACTTCAGCTGAAGCTCGCGAATTGGAAACTCAAGCGATGAGTGCGCAAAAAGCGGCGAATGAGCGCCAGCACCGGATGAACGAATCCCAATTGAAATTCGAACAGGCGAGAATGAAAGAGCAGTACCTGATTGATTCGATTCGCGAACGTTACATGCTCAATCTGCCAGAAGTTTTTGAGCAGCATGTTCAGCGTGAGGGGGACCCCTCCACAGCTGAGCGAGAGCTTAAGGAACTTCGAGAAAAAATTGCAAAAATTGGCGAGGTGAATTTATCAGCGATTGAAGAGTATGATGAAACTGCCAAACGCTACGAGTTTTTGACTCAGCAACAAACGGATTTGACCGAAG
>JAYTZS010000421.1:0-7629 GCA_043741885.1 Bdellovibrio sp.
CATGTTGATTAGACCCAAGAAGGCGGCGAAGAAGACCACAAAGAAGAAAGCTTCTGCCGGAAGTGCTGCCGGAAGCTTATAGATACAAACGAGCTGCTCGTAAAACCGAGCCGCTCGCAAATGGATATTGCCAGCAGTAATCAGTTTGTTCAGTTCTGCTGTTGAGTTCAAGAAAAAGTAACGGTATCTCTTTCTGAATGACCACTCGAAAACTGCTTTGGATTTTTATAGTTATCCTTGTCCTGCGAGCAATCTTTGCTTTGAATATTGGCTTCGTGGATGATGATGCTTACCACTGGACTTGGACGCAGGATTTGGACTGGTCTTACTTTGACCATCCGGGGATGATTGCCTGGCTCGAAAAAATAACTACGACTTTGTTTGGCAGCAATCAGCTTGGAATTCGCCTGCCTTCTTATATTTGCTTTTCTACCGTGGTTTATTTGCTGTGGAAATTGACCCGGGATTTATTTGACGAGTCGGCAGCGACTTTTGCTGCGGCAGTTGTTTTGTTTTCTCCGCTTTGGGGTTTAGGTGGATTTGTTTCATCTCCTGAACCTCCGTTTATGCTGTGTTGGGTTTTGGCACTGATGGTGTTTTGGAATGGCGTGCGCGAAGACGACAAACGCTGGAGCACCCGCAAAACTTGGCTGTGGCTGGGATTGATCATGGGAGTTGGCTTCAACTCGAAACTTCCAACTGTTTTTTTGGCTCCAGGATTTGGGCTTTATCTGCTCACGACTCCGAAACGCCGCCGTGATCTTCTGACTGTTTGGCCATGGATCGGTGTTTTGATTGCAGCTTTGTGTCTCGCACCCATTTTATATTGGAATTATAAATACGATTGGCCGACTTTTAGATTTCAATTTCACGATCGACACACGGGTGGTGGCTTTGATTTCATGCGCTGGCTTGGATTTCTGGGCGCACAGATTGGTCTGCTCAGCCCCGGAGTTTTTGTTGCTGTGTGGCTGGCCCTGATTGCTTCTGTTCAGAAATTTAAGGAGGCTCGCTGGAAATTTCTCTTTTGCATGAGCCTTCCAAGTTTTGTGGTGTTTTACCCTCAACCTCTGTGGGCAGATTTTAAACCTCATTGGATGGGACCTGCCTACTTTATTTTACTGATGGGAGTTGGAGCTCTGTGGTCTCAGGGCTGGACTTGGGGAATGCATCAGTGGATTCGACCGCGCAGTGCAAAAATAAAATGGTGGATCGCTGGATTTTTGATCCCAATCAATTTTTTAATTTACGCTCCCGCTGTGTATCCATGGGTGCCCAAGGTCGTTCGTGCGATTGCGCCGCAGTCTCATTGGGAGCTGAAAAATGATGTGAGCAATGAGTTGTTTGGTTGGCCTGAAGCGGGCCAAGAGATTTTGAAGTGGCAAAACGAAATCGCACAAAACACAGGCAAACGGCCTTTTCTGGCGGCTCATCGCTACGAGATGACAGCACAAACTTGGAAAGCCACTTCGCAGAGAACCTACATGCTGAGCCACACTCGCTCTCATTACACGGTGACCACCACCGAAGCTCAATATAGCCTGCTGAAAGGGCAGGATGCTTTGCTCATTGGTAATGACAAGTATGAAGTCGATCCGCAAGAATTTGCGCAGTTTGATTCCTGTGAACAGCGGGAATTTAAATTCTACCGCCAAGATGAGCTCTCGCGAATTTTCATTTTGCACTGGTGCAAGAACTTTCAAGGAATCAAAAAATAATCAAACTGGTTGCGTTCGGATTTCTCGAATTTCGCTGGATTTGATTTCAAAGCTTTCTGGCGGATCAAGTAAAACTCCGCGTGGAATTTCTGGCGCAGGACCATAACGTTGCAGCCAGGCTAAAAATTCCCTCTCAGGCCCGCGACAGATCATCTGTCGCGTTTTGCCTTTCTCAATCAGTTGATCACCGACGGAGCGCCACTGGGTGGTTGTCGATGCCGGTTTCCTCGAAGCCAATATATAAGAAAAAGTTAGAGTTTGATTTTTCATTGGCAAATGCTTTTCCATGTTCTGAAACCACAGCGGCATCGAAATATGAATTCGATCATGGCACCAATCTGTTTTTGAATTTTCTAGCAAGGGGCAGTCCATCTGATGCGGACAGGGAGCCCACATGGAAAAGCCGTCTTCGATCAAATGCCTTCTCGCTTCAAGAAGCTTTCTGCCATCTTGTCGAGTGGACGGCTCAATGAGAATTAAATTGTCCAACTCAAAAGCCCAGCGAGGCAAAGCTGAGAGCTCGGTCAGTGAATAGGAAAAAATTCCAGTGCGCCCCTGCTTGCGGTCGCCTTTGACAGTTTCATTGTGAAACTTCTGCTCTGATGACCAAGTCCATCGGCCATTTTGTTTTTCCTCTTGTAAATTCAACTCGTGCAAGAGTGATTGATGCAAATATTGAGCTTCCGTCGAGTTCTCCGCGAAATGAACTTCACCAGAATAGGTTGGTAACCAGGGCAAAGAGCCGGCGCCCAACCCTGAGCCAAAATCAAGAATTTCAGACGCCACAGGGAATTGCCGAGCGAGCGCCTCCTGATAAACTGCCTGCGCCCGCAAAAAATTCAACGGTAAAAAATAAGCCAGTTGAGCAATCTGACACCAGGATTCTTTCCAAGGAGTGCTTTTTTCTGGTTGATCGATATAAAAATCACTCATCCGCAAGACAGCTTCAGCCAAACGACGAGAGTCATTCAGATGAGTTCCATGTTTGAGCAGCAGTTGAGCCATCGCCTGCTGCAAGTTTTCTGGCAAAGTAAAAGAATTTCTTGAGACAGGGCTCACAATTCCAATCCTTTCAAAACATCATTGCTTTTGATTTGGTCCATGCACAGAAAGTAGGGGCACTTCTGGCCCCAGCATTTTTTTGAAGCAGGACAGGACACCGGTGGAGTCAGACTAACCGCACGAGGTCCGCGAGGTCCCCAGCGAGTGGCGCTGTGAACTTGCACCGGGGAGTAAATTCCCACAGCACGAGTTCCGCAAGCCGCTGCCAAATGCAAAACACCGGTGCTCGGCGCAACAACTCCCCGGGCTGTCCGAATCAAACTGAGAAGATCATCCATCGACAGTTCATTTTGCAACCAGCGAACTTGAGGATTGTGCTCCCATTGAGGTCGAATTTCTGTTAAATAAGGATCATCTTCTTTGGTCCCAGTGATCACCACCGTCCCGGCATTGATTAATTTTTCAATCAACACATTGTAATGAGCTTGCGGCCAATTCAAAGCACTCCCAGCCATTCCTGGATGGACAATAAAATAGTCGTCCGAGCGTAAGTTGTATTTTTCAAATAAATTCCGGCGAACTGCTGGAGCTAGCTTGAGAAATGGAGTCATCCCAGGAGCTTGGCCAAAAGCATGCTCGACCAACTCGCGATTGTAATCGGCTTCGTGTTTTTCAGCGAGAGAGCGTGATTGGCGAAGACCACGATTAAAGAATAGATAAGAGTGCCATTGAGATCGCCTGGTCACTCGAAGTGGAATTCTAGCTCGCCAGCAAGCATAGCCCACCCACCACGGCGCTTGAAAGCAGACTACCACATCGGGGGCTTCGTCTTTAAGATAGTGGATCAACTTGGCAAGCGAAGCTTTTGAATCTTTCGGATTCAGTTCAAGATATTCGCGGGTTGGATCCGAAACTTTAGCAATCCAACCCAGACCCTTCGAAATCACCCACTTGATTTGAAATTTATTTTGAAATTTTTTTTCTGTCAGCCAAGCAAGTTGGTCCACTGGCAGGCTTGAAACTAAATCTCCAATTTTGTCTAAACGAATGAACACGGCTTTCATTAGTTAGGTGTACTCGTCCAAAGGAGGACAAGAGCATATCACATTGCGATCGCCATAGGCGTTGTCGACACGTCCGACAGCAGGCCACAATTTGTTGCCGCGAACCCATGGCAAGGGAAAAGCAGCCACTTCTCGAGAGTACGGTTTGTTCCATTCGGTAGCAGTCACCACATGTGCCGTGTGAGGCGCGTTGCGAAGCGGATTGTTCTCGCGGTCAATTTTTTTGTCAGCGATCATTTGAATTTCTAGTCGGATGTGAATCATGGTTTCGATGAATCGATCCAACTCATGAAGTGACTCGCTCTCTGTTGGCTCGATCATCATCGTGCCGACAACTGGAAAGCTCATGGTGGGAGCGTGAAAGCCATAATCCATCAAACGTTTCGCGACATCCGCAACATCAACATCGGAATCTTTTTTCAAAGGGCGCAAATCAATGATGCATTCATGCGCAACTAAACCCTCTTTGCCTTTGTACAAGACTGGATAATGAGGATTTAGTTTCTTGGCGATATAGTTCGCGCTTAAAATAGCGATCAAAGTGGCTTTCTTCAAACCTTCGGCTCCCATCATTGTGATATAAGCCCAAGAAATTGGCAGAATACTCGCTGATCCCCACGGGGCCGAGGAGACGGCCGAAATTCCTTGCTTAGGTCCTGCTTCGGGAGTCGAAGCATGAGTTGGCAAGAACTCTTTCAGATGCGCTCCAACTCCGATCGGACCAACTCCGGGTCCGCCTCCACCATGCGGAATCGAAAATGTTTTGTGCAAATTCATATGCGAGACATCAGGTCCGAATTCTCCTGGCCGGCAGACTCCCACCAAGGCATTGAGATTGGCCCCGTCCATATAGACTTGGCCACCACGGTCATGAATGGTTTGACAGATTTCGACAATGGCCTCTTCAAACACTCCATGAGTCGAAGGGTAGGTGATCATCAAAGCGGCCAGGCGATCTTTGTGCAACTCTGCCTTGGCTTGCAAATCAGAAACTTGCACATTTCCTTGCTCATCGCAATTGATCACAACCACCTGCATTCCGCACATCACTGCCGAAGCTGGATTGGTCCCGTGAGCACTGGATGGGATCAAACAGATGTTTCGATGTCCTTGTCCACGCGACTGGTGATATTTCCGAATAACTAAAAGACCTGCGTACTCACCTTGAGAGCCCGCATTGGGCTGAAGCGATACGGCTGCAAATCCAGTTATCTCGCAAAGCTCTCTTTGCAGATCTTGAATCATTTCAATCAAACCTTGGGCTTGAGCCACCGGTGCAAAAGGATGAAGCTTGCTAATTTCTGGCCACGACACAGGAACAAGTTCCGTGGTGGCATTCAGCTTCATCGTGCAAGATCCTAGTGGAATCATCGAATGGGCCAAAGTGACATCTCGATTTTGCAACAAATGAATGTAACGTAAAAGTTCCGTTTCCGAATGATGAGTGTTGAATACCGGATGCTGCAAATATTTTGAAGTGCGAGCTGCAAATGTGGGTAGTGACACTGACTGCGCACGGGCCAATTCGGCAACCGCAAACATCGGTTTTGTTCCGCAGTTAAGAGCAGTTAAAATGTCTTCGGCATCCTGAAGATTAGCAGTTTCGTTCAACGACACTGTTAGAAGATCTGGTGCCCAATAACAAAAATTAATTTCTAATTTTTCAGCTGCTTTTCGAATGTCTGCCAGACGAGACGATTGAATTTGAACCGTATCAAAAAAGGGAGCGGCCGAAACCTGAAGTCCCAATTTTTTAGCACCTTCTGCCACTGTTTTTGCAAATAAATGAATTCGAGTCGCGATTTTCTTCAGCCCTTCAGGTCCATGATAAACTGCATACATTGAAGCCATGTTGGCCAAAAGAACTTGCGCCGTGCAAATGTTCGAAGTCGCCTTCTCTCGTCGGATGTGTTGCTCCCGAGTTTGCAGAGCCAGACGCAAAGCGCGTTTGCCTTGAGCATCAATCGAGACACCGACCAAACGGCCAGGCATCAAGCGTTTGTGAGAATCTTTGCATGCTAAAAAAGCAGCATGAGGGCCGCCGAAGCCCAATGGAACTCCAAAGCGTTGAGTGTTGCCCACTACGATATCCGCTCCCCACTGCCCCGGAGGAGTCAGCAAAGTCATAGCCAGCAGATCGATATCGGCTATCACTAGACTGTTGTGCGCGTGGGCTTTGTCGGCAAAACCGGTAAAATCTAGAATTGCTCCTTTGCTCTGAGGATAACTGAGAATCAAAGCAAACACGGGCTTGGCAAAGTCATAGGTCAAAGGATCTTCCACAATCATTTCAAGATCTAGCGGTTCCGCGCGAGTTTTTAGAATTTCCAAAACATGTGGGTGCAAATCAGGCGAGACGACAAAAGAATTAGACTTGGATTTGGAAAGGCTGTGGGCCATCGCCATGGCTTCAGCTGCGGCGGTGCCTTCATCCAAAAGCGAAGCATTGGAAAGTTCCATCGCCGTGAGATCGCTAACCATCGATTGAAAGTTCAACAAAGCTTCGAGACGGCCTTGAGCAATTTCCGGTTGGTAAGGAGTGTAAGCCGTGTACCACACTGGATTCTCCAAAATATTTCTTTGAATCACAGTCGGCGTGATCGAGTCGTGATAACCCATTCCAATGTAACTGCGAAAGACCTTGTTTTTTGAAACCATTTTTTTCAAACGGTTCAGCAGTTCAAATTCTGAAATTCCAGGGCCAATGGCAGGTATGTTTTTGGATAAAATATTTTTTGGAATCACTTTGGAAGACATCTCTTCCAGATTAGAAAATCCCAATTCCTTGAGCATCAGGTGAACTTCCGCATCGGAGGGTCCTAAATGACGTTCTTGAAATTCAATGCTAGTAGAGAAAAAGTCTTGTGACATGCAGACTCCTCAAGGGTCACTCAACCCAGGTCGAATTGTTCGTATGGCATCAAAGCTAACACAGAGGCTCATCTGGTAGAAGAAAAGACCTGCCGGACGGGCCAAGCTAACGCATAATGCAATAAAAAAGCCCCTCATGGGAGGGGCTTTTAGAAAACTGTCTGAACACAAATTCAGCTCAAGTTTGATTTGAGAGCACAACTATCTAGTGGCAGAGACCGAAGACTTGGTTGCAGACTTTTTTGAAGAGCGCTTGGCTGGAGCTGACGAAGCAGCAGACTTCTGAGCAGTTGCTTTTTTTGAAGATTTCTTCGCACCAGATGCGGCAATCGAAGAAGCTGCTGGAGCTGATTTTTTTCCGCCAAAAGCCGCTTGAAACTTTGCTTTTTGCTTCATTGCCATTTTCTTGTAATTGACGAAATTTTTCTCGACAACTTTGGCCTGTTTTTTAACCACGCTCATTCGCTTCGTCACTTCTTTGTCTAGGTCTTTTTGAGCTGCGTGAAGCTTTTTGAGCATTGAGTTGTATCGAGCTTCTGCTTTTTTTAATTGAGCTTGAGCTTGTGGTTTGACTTCCTCTTTCAACTTTTTCAATTCATCGCTAATGCGATTGAATTCTTCAGTCAGAGCTGCCGCGCCTTTTGGGCCGCGCATTTCGTGAACCAATTTTTTCAAATCAACGCTTAAATGCAATTTCATTTTGTTCTCCTTGGGAGGGGTGAGCTAAATTCCGTTCCTTGTATAGCTCATTTTTTCACTTGAGACAAAGCTCTGCTCTCAAATGCTGCAGGGTCTCGAGAAAAAACTACATTTTCCGCTGCAAAGTAAATCTACCAATGCCTCTTTCTCGAAAAAGTGGGTCCAGTGTTGTTGGAACTTAGCCAATTCTCCATCGAAGCCAGACAGGTTTTCATAAGTCGCGATCCTGGTCAGTGGGATATTAAGTTCAGTGGCGCGACTTTACTTGTGCTTGG
>JAYTZS010000422.1:0-7596 GCA_043741885.1 Bdellovibrio sp.
CAATTCTTTATCTGCCTTTTTAATTTGAGGAAAACTCATCTTTTGAGCAAAAGCATATGCGTTTTTGAAGTCGAGCTTTCTTTCAAAATAGCCGACCGCTCGGCTGTACGAATCCTCTCTCTCAGACGAGCTAACAGAATTGATTCGATTCAATCCAGCTACGGCAAGAACCAATGATTTATCGTCTTCAACCTTCTCTGAAAGTAAAAGCATGTTCTTAAATACAATCAGCTGCTCCTTTTCGGGGGCATTTTGCAGATGAGCTTTCTTTAGCTTAGACAAAGCATGATCTAGATCGGAACGACTAGATTTTTCGTTATTGGCAACCGCGGCGACTTGGTTGATCAAGGCCTTGCGAGAGATCTTTTCAAATTCAGTTCTGTCTGAAGGAAAGCTATTGGCAAAATCCAGAGACCAAGACTCAAGATCTGCATCTCTTTTTTCAGAAGCTAGGGAGTCTAAGGCCAGATCAGCCGATTTCTTGCGCAAATCTGCGGGTCCTGCTTTATCCAGAGCCAAAACTTTGAATGCGTTCGCAGCCTGAGAAAGATTTTTTCTTTCATAACTTAATTGAGCTAATTGATAGCGAACCTGAAAACTTTGTGAGCCTTTTGGTTCCAACAGCAAATAATGTCTATAGGCTTTTTCTCGAAGATAAGTGTTCTCCAACGTAGCCGTTGAAGATTCTGCAGCTGAAATTTCAGCTAAGAGAGACTGGTCTCTTAGCTTCTCATCTTGGGCGTTGTCGGCAGCAGAACGGTAAAGCGCCACTGACAGCTCCGGCTTTTTCAGTTGATCTGCGACGGCAGCACCCCGGTTGGTCATGTCAGTGTCATTGGGAAAAGTCTGCGAGTAGATCTCGTAAGCTTTTAAAATATTTTCGTCTGGATGCAGTTTGTTCGATCGATGCAATTCGGTAACATAATGCTTCATCTGTTTTTGCAGTTCTAAGCACTTCACATCTTCTGAGCATTTGTTTTTTTGAAATGATTTTGCTGCCACGGCAAAAGTTTCGAGTGATTCGCCAGCTTGACCTCTGTCATAGTTTGTCTGAGTCAGCAAGATCATCACATCCAAGCGCTCTTCTTTAGTGACATCTTTTTGCGCCAGATAGGTTCGATAAATTTCTGCTGATGCTTTTTTCTGTCCTAAGCGATTGGCTTCGCCGGCGAAATAGAGCAACATTTCTTTCATCTGCTCTGGATGCACTAGAGATTGAAATTTTTGAATTTCTTTTGTGGTTAAGGCTTGTCTCGAGTAAAAGGTCGCGAGGTCTCTTAAAACATCAGATTGCAAGCCAGCATCAAACACGGATCCTTTGTCAGTTTGCTTTTGCAAGAGGTCAGGTGAGCTTGCCAATTTTTCGAGAATTTTAATTCCCGATTTTAAATGATTGGAGTTGAACTCGGACCACGCCATTCGATAATGAATCAGTCCCTTGTTGGCCGTTTCAGGGTTCTGAAGGGCCAATTTGTAATTAAAAAAGGCTTCTTTGAACTGAGCTTTTTCGAATTGCAAGTCTGCGAGAGAAGTCCGGGCCCGAGAGCAAATATCAGCTGAAAACTTGTGACTTTTGTCATTCAAGACTTGTCTGTACAAGCCCATCGCTTTTTGATCATTGCCAGCTATCTGGTACAAATGGCCCATTTGAAAATAAATTACTCCTTTTGTTTCTGGAGCGGAGACAGGTAAAACCGTTTCATACAAGCTTAGAGCCTTTTTTCGATCGGCGACGGAGCCAGTGCATTTCTGGCAATTCGATTCAATTTCTTTCATAAATTGCAAGCGGGCTCTTTCCGCAAGCAAATCAGCCAATCGAAGGTTTGAAGGAGCCCAAGATGAATCCGTCTTTTCCATCTGCGAGAGGATTCTCTCTAATCGGTCAATCAGTTGAGTCTCGCCTTCAAAATCAATACTGGCGGCTCGAGCTGAGGGAGTCAGCATCAAGACACAGATCGCGACACAGATCGAAGTACAGAGAGCTAAAATGGAAAGACAGTTTCTTGTTTTCATTTTTATTTCACTTGTTAGGGACCACTGCAAATTTCAATTTCTGAATTCCCGCAGCAGATCCAGCTCGAAGAAGTGGGTCTAAGTCTGCATAATTCATTTTTTGATCCGCCTGGATCATGATTTGAATGTCATCCTTGTGAAGCTTCTGTTTGAAAGTCGCGAGCTTATTTGCCAGCTGAGCCACAGACACCACTTCGTCATCGATAAAATAAACACCTTTTTCGATTCGCACGATCGGCATCTCTTCGGAGAGCTGCTGACCTGTTTCAGCCGTTGGCAACTGGATTTGGCCAGAAATTTTCGGCTCCACGGTCGCAGACTGAGTTCCGATCAAGAGGTAGATCACAATGATCGAAAACGCATCAATCAACGAGGTCAGAGGCAAGGCGACAGCTAAACTCGAATGAGACTTCTCGTTGTTCTGGCCCGCCGATCGAATGGTCTGCATTGAAGACAGGGGAGACTTTTGAATGCTATTTCTAAGAACTGAGGATTTCAACATTTAGACCTCAACCCAGTGGTGACAGACCAATGTCTGTCAGTTGTTTTTGTTTCAATTGATCCATCATACGAATCACATCGCCGTAGTTGGCTTTGGCTTCAGGTGAAATCACGACTGTTTTCAGCTCAGGAATTTGCGAATGCAGGCTATCAATTTTTTGATTGAAAGCTTTCCAGTCGATTCCTGCCCGGCTCGCGGTCACGACAGAGTCTTGTGCTGGCTTCACTCCTTTGACATCTCTCAATGAGATTTTCAGAGTGCCATCAGTTGCTACGCCAATCCAAAGTGAAGGCGGATTCGCTGCTCCATTGGCCGAGTTGTCGCCCAGAGCTTGACGAGTGTCTAAAGTTCCGATTTGCACCCACACAGCTGTGAGCAAAAGAAAACAAATCAGAACAGACAGAATGTCCAAAATAGGTAAAATATTGATTTCGAAATTCAAATCCTTTTTCATGACTCATCCTCTTTCCAAAAAAGCTTAGAAGCAAAAAATCTCAAATTACTTCGAGCGGCTTTTAGTCACTGACGGAATTGTTTCATTATTGAAACTCAACTGAATGAATATATTCATTGCAGCTTTGTTCAAGTCCTCAGTCAGCCGAGTCGCTCGGTTTTGTAGAACGGAATACATAATCAAAGCGGGGACAGCGACAATCAGTCCGTAAGCCGTCGTATTCATAGCTAGAGAAATTCCTTTGGACAGGATCATGGCTTTTTCATTTGGATTGGCGCTGGCAATTCCAGCAAAGGAGTGGATCAATCCAGTGATAGTTCCCAAGAGACCCATCAAAGTCGCAACATTGGCGAACATTGCTAAGAACCCGATTCGTTTTTCGACTCGAGAATTTTCTTCGACTAAAACTTCATCCATGCGCATCTGAATTTCTTCTTTGCCTCCCATATTGAGAGCCACTTGCAAGCCAGCTGCGGCGACAATCCCGATCGGTTGAGATTTACCGAATGCCTCTGCTTTTTTAAGAGCTTTTTCTAAATTTCCACTCTTGATATCTTCACTGAGAGACCGTGCCACATCTTTTTGATTGGCTTGGCGACGCCCATACAAGGCAACGGCTCTTTCCGCAATGATAGCGATAGAGACAACCTGAGCTGCTAAGATGATAAACATCCAGAAAGCATCAGCCGATACGAATGCTTGACCTAGTGACGACAAAAATTCCATGTGTGTTCCTCCGTTGGGACGTTCTTTTGCCAAGAAATGAGCAAGTGCCAAGCCACAACCAACAATCTCGGCAAATGGCAACCCAACGAACAGGAGCCTAAAAAATCAACTTCCAGCTAAAATCAGAAACAATTATCGTCACTTTCATCTCAAAGTTTGACATCCCCATCCCTGTAACAATTTCCGAGTCGCGCCAGAAACGTCACCGCGGTCAGCCTCTTTTTTTCTTGTTGTCTCTCTTTCTCGGAAAAGTGGGTCCAGTGTTGTTTGAAATCCACTTCTCAATCGAAGCGAGATTGGTCTTCCTAAGTCGCGAGCCAAATCAGTGCATTACTGAGACGAGTGGACGCCACATTTTACCGACTCATTATAGAAAGATACTCTTGTTGTGGGTCAGTCACATTGCTGAATGAAAATACAAAAAACCAACTTCTGTGCAACCTGCTGCTTGTAAAAAGCCTGCCGCCCTCAGACTCATCCAAATGCGACACCCCATACAAAACTAAAGACTTGGGCTTGTAACCAAGCACAAGTAAAGTCGCGCCACTGAAGTCAATATCGCACTGACCACGATCGCAACTTATGAAGACCTACCTGGCCCCGGTTGAAAAGCGCGTCTACACAAAATACCCACTCAAAATAAAAAAAGATCCCATGCTTGCTGACCGATTTCATTCAACCGTTTTTTTTCTAATCTTTTTCGTCTTCTTCGGTCGAACCAACAGGCCCAAAGCTTTTATTTGGTTGAGCACTAAGTACGAAAGAACAATTTTGAAGTCTCTACCCCAGCTGAGAATTCTGTAAACGGGCGAAGGGCAAACACTATGCCTGTGAAGTTTCTATGTTTTCGAATTCTGAAAGCAAGAATGGACGTCAGTACCCGGATGAAGGCATTGTAATCCTTTCGGTCTTTGATCTTCATCACACAGTGAATGTGAGACCAGTTCAGGGCCGTGGAGTAGATGCGAATGTGAAATCTCTCAGCTGTGTTTCGAATCAGTTGTTCTAATCGGCGATTTCCTGGATTGAACACACCTTTCAGATCTGACTTTAAAACTAAATGGATTGCATGTTTAGTTGAAAGGGCCGGACGCCCTTTTCTTTTTCCTAAAAGCAAAGAGCCACCGTGTTGTTTTTTAGATTTATTTGATGCTGTGAAATCAGATTTCTGCACGAGATTACTCCTTCCAGTTCCAGTTGAATATTCATATCACAGGTATTTTTCTGAGGTTTTTGTATCACTCCCATCAGAGTGTGAAATCGCAATTACAAACGCCTCAATCCCTTAGCCCTGAAGCGATCTCGATGCCGGCAAAGAAAATTTTAAAAAATAAAAAGATCTTTTCTCCTTTGTAAAACTAGAGATCGAAATAACCCGTCAACATAATTCTATAATTCTATAATTCTATAAATAAATCTATAGTACAAACTCGATAGATAATTATCGGCACGGGCCGGGACATAAGTAACACTTTGCAAATAATCATGCGATGCCGTGGTTTTGACCCGGCGATAGACTGAGTCGATGATTAAAAAGTTAAATTAATTGCTGCATTTCTCTACTGATATTTATCCGCGCGTTAGTGAAATCAACACCGCGGATTTGTCACTTCTCAATAAATTCAACAAAATACCCACTCTTTATAGAAAGATCCCCGCTGTCGAACAATTACCGAACATGTCGGCTACGCCAATTTTCACCACGGGCCACCCAAGTCGAAAACAATTCCCGCTCACCATTTGTTTATTGAGCCAAATAGAAGCTTTCACAATCTGATAAGCCTTCCACCCCCGCACCACTCGCGAAAAAGACCTTTGCTTCCACAGCCCGGTGCCTCTCTTTGGCTTGGGTTTGGGGTTACCGGTCACGCTGGTTTTCGCCCGGCAATTGGCTTCTTGGATGGCCGGTACCCATGGAGATCTAGAAAATGCAAGAAAAGCGGCGGAGCAAGTGTCGAGGCAAATGTTCTAAATGCTGTTTGAATCCGAGCCCCAGAGGGAACTTAGTAGATGATACTGGCTGAACAGACGAGCGTGTTGCTCAAATCGAAAACTTACTCAGCATCGTGAATTGTAATCTCGAAGTGGATCGGCTTGCAGGTGCCGTTGTTTGTTTCTTCGTGAGAACAAGCTGTGAGCCCTACAAACAAGTCCATTTCTGCGCGAAATAAAATAAAATCGCCGGCAGTTGAAGTCGGCGGAAGGATAGTGATTTCGCCCGAAGATTTCACGGGCACATTCATAAAGATATTGAAGGTAGTAGAAATTTGATCAGGGCCGACGCCAAATTCAGCGAGGTTCTCAGCGAGGTTTTCATGGCAGCTAGGATGATAGATCTCAGCACCAGCAACTAGCTGGAACATTTTTAAACTACACGGAGTTAAAAGAAAATCATGACGTCCGCAGGTGTCTTCTAGAATTGTGAGCATCGGACGACTACGATTGGAAAAAAGCTGATGGCCGGCGGTTAAAAACACAGTGTCAGCATAATCAATCGAGCGTCCTGCAGACAGAGACTCGTTGAGATCGGTAGCACTGAAACAAAAGAGATCGGAGACTTGCTGACCGTGAGGATCGATCACTTTCAGAGTGCTTCCCTGGACCAATCGAAATGCAAAGCCAGTTTGAGGTTTCAGAATCGGCATGAATTGGCCATCGTTCTAGATTTCACCAGGAGCGGCCGGGAAACTGGCTGTTAGATTGGGATCCGCAGTAGAGGTAGAAGCAGAAGTAGAAGTAGAAGTAGAAGTAGCGCCAGCTGCTGAGGTGTTCGACGAGGCTGAGTGAAATGGGCATTTCCACTGAGCCGAGTTGTTTCGACCGGAAAACTGAATTGCCTCCCAGCTCTCAGCATATTTCTCAACCATGGGATTGATACTGCCTTGAAATTTGAGATCTCGATTGCGGTTGATTTCGACCATTGGTTGATATTTTCCTGCATCCATCAAATCAACGAACTGTTCGTACAGATTAAAAATTAAGGTAGGGTAAGGAAAGCGCCTAGATGCTCGGGAACTTTCAGGATGAAGTCCGACGACGAAGAATGCATGGCCGGCGAAGCTGAAGCAAAAGTTTGCATCTTTCGGATCAGAACTGAAGCGGGGATCCCAAGGGGCTGCAAACTCCGGCCGACTGCTCAGTCCGGAAAGCTCCTCCCATAACCCCAATTCAAATTGTTCTTCTGTGAGAGTTTTACCTCTGTCAGAAAAACTGTCAGGAAAAAGCGCCCAGAAACTGAGATAAGGAGAGTGCGAAATCTGCTGTTCTTTCTTGAAATCCAAAAGATCTTGTCCCAGCTTCAGACTAGAATACGCAGAGCCAAAATCCGGGTACACTCCGAAACCGAATTCTTGCTTCTGGAAAGATTGAATCGCAGCTACACAGGGGTAGTTTTTCTGCAAAATCAAAGTTTCCATTTCTTTGAAAACTTGTAGGCGTCTTTGTTCTGAGAGTTCATTTCCTGAGCCAAACATGGCGGCAAGGTAACAGAATTTTAAAACAGTTGAAAGTTCCCAAATCTTTGGCTGAAAGAAAATTCACTGCTTCATCGCGAATTCGCGAACATCCGAGTCAAAATGACATGAGTTTTCATCGCCGAATGGCAAGTTGAACCTTTAGCAGAGCCCAACCTGTGGATTAAAACAGACTGAGGGTGGATCCCCAAATATGGTTGATCACAAAAATGAAACTGGTGCCATTCAGATTGCTGTAGGAAGATTCATATTTACCAGCTCCCAAAGTAAAGAAATAGTCGTTCCAAATCTGCCGGTAGATGAAAAAGCTTCCGCGGTACCATTGCTCCGAATCTTTAATATTTCCAGAATCGAGCAAGCCACCCACTAGCTGGCTGGGTTGCAAATGATAACCGAGCACACTGGTGGTTTGAAAAAAATGGGCTTTC
>JAYTZS010000423.1:0-2653 GCA_043741885.1 Bdellovibrio sp.
TCCTCAAAATGTGGTGTCAGCCGGGGGTTGGTCGGATCTTCACCCTGTGGCGGTGCTGAAAGCGTCAGGTTGCCAGGATGTGGTCTATTTAACTCGGCAAGGAGGAGAAAGTCTTTTCGCCCAAGGGGTCGCAAAGCGGCTTTTAAAATTGCAGCGAAGTTGGCAGCTCCTTGATGCTTACTCAGACGCTGCTAAAAACCTCAATAATGAGGGAGACCAAAGTGATATGACATCGTCGTGGTCCCGACTTTATAATTTAGCTAATCCTCATAGTTCGGTCAACGTGGCTCTAACCAATGCCAGCGCTGTTCTCTGCACAAACTGGAATGCGTTTGACGTCAAGACGGATCTGGTTGGGTTGGTCGAAGATTCCTACCGCAGCTCTTTTTGGATCAATCCGCGACAGAACTCGACAGTGACCTCGTCATTGCTACCGGTTTTGAACGAAAAGAAACCAGGGTGCCAGGCACCTTGAACTGGTGAATAGTTTCGTTGCGTATGGCTTGCGAGCGTCGAGATTAGATTCGGACGCTCTGTGAAACCAACGAAATTAAACTTCAAGTGATGGAGGTCTTTCCCTATTTACAGACTTCACTCGCTTTACTGTCGGCTTGGGATTCAAGGTCACCCAAGACTGAAGAAACCAGTCCATCTAAAATTACCAGAGGATTGGCGAGCTTCGCTTGAGCCGGCTGCTTGTTGGGAGAGTGGACATAATCGATCATCAAGCTGACCCAGCTCCCCGTCTCGGGAATCGGCACCAGGATAACTTATTCGGCGAGGATGGCTTGACCGTCGAATATTTTCTGAGCCATTTTAGCAGCATCACCGGTTAGAACAAATCGGGTTTTTTGCTGATCGGTTTTGGACAGGTCTGCAAAATTACAGGCCGTTGTGATACCTGAAAATTCTCCCGACGGCTTTTTCGTAATAACCACTGTGTGGCTTCCACCCCCACTGCGCTCAAATGTGAGGCTATTTATTGTTCTGAAATGTTCACTGTCAGCGTGGGCAGTTATAGTTAGAAGACTTGCCATAAGTGGAATCAAAGTCAGTTTCACCATAAAAATTCTCCTTAGAGTCGTTTCGTGTTGTTCATTCCAAAATTATTTTGGATTTCATTAAGGACATGCTATGTAAAGAAGACGGAGCTTTGTACTGAGATTTTGGCGAGATACTATTAGACTAGAAAAATTGATGGGAAGCATTGATGGGAAGCACTGACCAACTAAAAATTTGGGACCAACAAATTAAATCTGGCAATGCTGGAGAGGTGCTTTCGGCAATTCGAAAAACTCTTGAAAGGCGCAGACCCCCCCGTCACTTGCTCCTGCCAATGGCTGAAATGTGTCGAAGAGCCGGAGCTCCCGCGATCTCGCTGCAGCTTCTAAGGCCTCTCCTACGGCCCCCATCACCAAGGCATCCGCAGGCTGACTCTAAGGAAAAAGCAGCCTATGCTGGAGCATTGGTCCTGTTAGGAGTTTTGCCTGAAGCTGAACGCCTTCTCAAAACCATCGATTTGAAAGAAGCCCCTGAAGCTTTGCTTTATCGCGCCTTTGCCATGTTCGCTCAGTGGAATTATCAGGATGCGATTCCAATCCTGAATCAATATTTGCAAAGCGTTGAATCCAGCGGCAATCAAAACAGCGGCTACGAAACCAATTACCAAACTTTGGTGGCTCAAGTGAACTTGGCTGCAGCTTTGGTGAGCGTGGGCGAAAGCGAACAAGCCCATCTTTTGCTCGAGTCGGTCAAACAAAAGGCGCAAGCTTCAAACTACACACTTCTGCTCGGAAATCTTTTAGAGCTTTCTGCCCAGAACAGTCTTTTCGCTTCTCAATGGTCGGAAGCTAAAGATTTTCTCGAGCAAGCAGCTGCTGTTTTAAAGGCGACTCCCACAGCTGATAGTTTGTACGTCGAAAAGTGGTCGGCGATTTTAGAGACATTGCAAAATCCTGAACTGAGAAACGCAGATCTCAGATTAAAAAAAGTAAAAGAGAAAGCTTTGCAACACAAATCATGGGAGACAGTGCGAGAGTGTGAATTGTTTTTGTCCGTGTTTCAAAAAAATGTGAAACTTCGAGATCAGGTTTATTTTGGGACTCCTTTTGTGCATTATCGAAATCGTTTGCTTCATTTTTGGCCAAAGACTCCACAGATCCCGAAGTCTTTCGATTGGAGTGTAGGCTCCAAAAAACAAAATTCATTGAAAATGGCTCTAGATCTTACCAATTCGGCAAAACTTTTTGAACTGGGACTTGGACCCGAGAGGTTGGTCACTCATTTGCTTTTTGCGCTGGCTTCGGATTTTTATAAACCATTTGATATTTCAACTCTTCATGGTTTGGTTTTTCCAGGCAATTATTTTGAACCTCTTTCTTCGTCCATGCGCCTGTATCAGTTGGTGCTTCGTCTGCGGCAAATTTTCAAATCGCAAAAAATAGCAGCCGAGATTAGACGCACAGAGGGAGGGTATCGTTTGTATCCGATGCCTGGAACTTTTATTCGAGTGTCCAAGGATCTAATCGGCCAAGCCACATCAAGTCTTGGTGATAAATTAAGGTCCTCGTTTGAAAGCCAGATTTTTTCTCTTGCAGATGCTTCTCATCAGCTCAAAATTCCACGGCGAACCACGAGCCGGCAGCTAAAAGCT
>JAYTZS010000424.1:0-7556 GCA_043741885.1 Bdellovibrio sp.
TCATTTATTTTTTTTAGATCAGCAGAAGCCTGTGAATCTTTTTCTTTTTCTTTTTCTGTTGCAAGATCTGATTCTTCGATTCCATGAAGATTCATAAACCCTCCTTGATTTTTTATCCGACACCCTTTTATCCTCGCTCTGGTTTCAAAATGGATCAACAGAGAAAATAAAAAGACTTCACAGATTTTTGGGTCGAGGCTCAATTCGGAGGTGTTGCTTGTCCTCCTTGTTCAGAGCCAGTTTTCGGGATTTCTTGAGTCAAGTTGACCAGGTCCTTTTGAGTTTACGAAATCTTTGCAGGCAGGATCACCATTGTCAGCCCTGAAATTTGAAGTCTTTTTTGCAAAGAGTAGGCTGTTTCATTGTGAAGGAACCGATCATACCATTGCTCTTCTTCAAAGATCACTTTGCCCGTGAAGAAAGTCGTGTTCTTAAATTCTACAGCCACTTCACGACAAAGCTGATACCCTTCTTCAACGACTTCCGTGCCTGCTCCACAACGAGAAAAGGCTTCGGCGCCCAGTCCCTTCATCAGCACGACATACTTGGCAAGCATTTTTTCTGTTTCCACTTCCAGTTCATGAATCGCTTCTTCGCCTTTGTACACTCCAGAGTCGATCACTCCGACGGAAATAAAAACGAAAGTCTGATAGATTCCTGGAAAGTTAGCTAAAATACTTTTGACGGTTTGCAATCCCAAACCGCCATACCCGGCGACCAAAATAGCAGCAGTTCTTTGCACAATACCATCGGCAATCTTATCATATTGCAACTCATCCAGACCTACCTGTAAATGGCGCAACTTTCGCGCCACATTCAAATAGTGGTTTCGAATCATAAAGCAGATCAACACCAACAAAGTTGTGACAACCAAAGTGATCCATCCACCTTCTAAAAATTTCTCCAAAACAGTGATCACTAAAATTGTGGCACAAAGTAAAAAACCAGCGGCGAAAATCACGATGCCACTTTTTCGTCGTGGCTTTTTTTCCATGATATAGGATTTCAGCATTCCAAAAATGGACAAGGAAAAAGTCAAAAACACGTTGATACTGTACATAACCACGAGATGACCAACATCGCCCCGAGTGTATAGCAATGCCGCGAGCGAAGTGATTCCCATGATCAGAATTCCATTTCCCGCCGTGAGCCGTTCCGACAGAGCGGCAAACCGGCGTGGAAACCACGAATCCACTGCCATATTGGCTAGCACTCGAGGGCCGTCAATAAATCCAGCTTGAGCTGCAACCACCAAGAGGAGCCCTTCGGAGAAAAGGGTGATCACCACCAAAGCGGAGCCAAAAGGCAAATGCTCCGCCATTTTTTCAAATAGAACCGCATTCAAAGTTTTACCTTCAACAAATGAGACATCCCAAAGCAGGTAGCAAAAAAGCAATCCTGCCGCAGTAAAAGCCAACGACAGCGCCATGTAAATCATCGTGCGCTTGCCAGTTTTAACTTTTGGCTCACGCATGATTGGAAGACCATTAGAAACAGCCTCAATCCCGGTGTAGGTTCCTCCGCCCATGGAGTAGGCGTGAATGAACAATAGAAACATGGCCCCCATTCCAAGGGTCGAGGAGCCACTTTGGAAACCACTTGTCAAATGCGTCGCTGTCACGGAAAAATCTGAAACGTGCCAGAGGATTCCACCTAAAATCGCTAAGACATGAGTCACTAGAAAAATAATAAAAATGGGAGTCAGAACAATCACTGACTCTTTCACTCCACGCACATTAAGCACAGTTAAAAAAACAATAAAAAACACTTCCAAAGTGATTTTCAAAAAATGAAAATGCAGAGGCACAAAACTGAAAAGAGCATCGCCGGCGGCAGCAATTGAAACTGTGATGGTTAGAATGTAATCCACTATCAAGGCACATCCGGAGATGACTCCGGCTCGATTGCCTAAAAGCTTGCTGGCAACCACATAGCCTCCACCGCCATGAGGAAATTCTTCGATGATTCGCCGGTAAGCTGCAGAAATAATTAGGACGGTGAAGCCCATCATCAGGGCAATTGGTATTGCTAAGTAAGTGTGTTCGTGCAAGGCCTTGAATGCCTCTTCTGGACCGTAAGATGAGGAGGACAGTCCATCGGCCCCAAGACCAATCCAGGCTAGAAATGGGATCAAAGAAATTTTATGAAACATGGAAATATCGGTTGGATCTTTGGGAACTCCCACTAAGATTCTTTTGGTTTTTCGAATGAACCCACGAGGCTCTTCAGGTAAGTGAGATTTCATTCCAACCTTTCTTCAAGCAAACAAAACTAGCTGTCGAGTGAAATTCAACACTTCAAATCTAAACCCGTTTTGCGCAGCTGTCTATGGGCGGCTGATTCGCGTGAAGGCAACGCGCCGAGACAGATGGCGCTTGCGTCATCACTGCAGAATCAGCACTAGCTTCCCTGGAAAACAAACATTCCCACGGCCGCACCAAACATCAACATCGCCGTGATGCCGATTGCAATCTTACCAAGCACCGAACCGCTTTGGTTTCGCATGATCTTTTTATCTAGAAGCACCAAAAGAATGGCAACCAAAAGAAAAGGCGCCAAAAGCCCATTGAGGACCGCCGACCAGTAAAGAGCTTGCATCGGATTGAGGTGCACGAAATCGAACAGAACTGCGAAAAATCCGGAACAAAGAATCACTGCATAAAAGGCTTTTGCTTTGCCAAGCTTTGCGTCGAGACCGTGGTCCCAACCAAAAGTTTCGGCTAAGGCGTAAGCAGCAGAGCCCGTCAGAGTCGGGATTGCTAAAAATCCCACCCCTATAATTCCCACCGTGTAGAGCAAAGATGCAAATCGCCCGGCCAAAGGAACCAAAGCTTCAGCAGCCTCTCTGGAAGTTTGAATATGGGTGATCCCATGCTTGTGCAAAGTCAGAGCAGCCGAAAGAATAACGAAATACATCACAAGATTAGAAAAAAAAGTGCCAATCCCCACATCAAACTTCCGGGTCAGAATTTCTTTGTCGGTAGCATCAAAGCGCTTCTCAACCGTGCTTCGCCCAGAAGCTTTTTCCTCTTCGACTTCTTGAGAAGCCTGCCAGAAAAACAAGTAGGGGCTGATGGTCGTTCCCAATATAGCAACTAAAGTTGACCACTCGCCAGCTTCTCTCGGCCAATGAGGAGTGAATGTGTCGAGGAAAATCTCTTTCCAGTTTGGACCAATAATGAAAGCCACAACAATATAGGAGAACAAAGAGAGCGCCAGCCACTTCAAAACTTTGGCAATATGGTAGTATCGCAATTGAACTGTCGCGACCGAAATGACAATTCCAAAAATCACCACGAAAAAGTGCGATGACACTCCAGTCAACATGTCAGCGCTGTCTGCCATGGCTGAGAGATCTGCTCCGACATTCAGAGTGTTTGCTAAGAACAGAGCGAAACAAAAAACGAGAAGCACTGGCCGCGGGATTTTTTTCTCGAAAGCAGAAGCAAGTCCTTCTCCCGTAACCATGCCAATTCGAGCGCAGGCCATTTGCACCGAGGCCATCAGGGGCCATGTCAGTAGCGCCGTCCACAAAAAATGAGTGCCAAGCTGCGCTCCAGCCATGGTGTAGGTGCCAATTCCTGAGGGGTCGTCATCGGCTGCACCAGTGATCACTCCAGGACCTGTGGAATCAAAAAACATTTTGATTTTGCGAGGCCAGCTCAGAGCTTCTTTTAGTGTCGGTTTTTTGAGGCCCCTTTTGCTCGGCGCGCTCTCTGGAATTTTGTTCATTTCTTTAGCCACCCATTTGTATCACTCACGTTCAGCCTTATTTTGCCCGACTGAAGGTCCGAGGTGGCCTTTTTTCGTGGCTTCCAGTGGAGCTTAGAAAAACAAGGACATCGAACTGAAGTTGGAGCACTTTAAATTTGGAAAAAAGCTGATAATAAAACTTATAAGACCCGTATCTTCGTCCATATCTGGACAGCCCTCACTTTTAAATTAAATCTCTGCAACTTCTCTGCAACTTCTCTGCAACTTCTCTGCAACTTCTCTGCAACTTCTCTGTGAATTCTCTGTGAATTCTCTTTGAATTCGCTGTGAAGCTGATTAAGATTGTTATTCGCAACCGGCAAGCGAGGCAACTGGAAAGTGTCTGCATCGGTCATTTTCTATAGGCCTCAGAAACAGGAAAATAGTGGTTTCTACCTAGCCCTATCCCCGACCTTCGACGAACTCAAGAAGAACTGACAAACTTCCGAACAGTTGCTCATGAAAACACTTTTGCATTCTTTCATGTCTCTTTTTTCACCCGCTAAATTAGTTTACATAGCTCATCCCACAGCCAATGTAGAGACTGGAGCCCAAATCGGCCAAGGCACAAAAATTTGGCACCAAGCCCACATTCGAAATAGTTGCTCTATCGGAGAGCACTGCGTGATTGGAAAATCTGTGTTTGTCGATATACAAGTAAAAATCGGCAACCACTGCAAGATTCAAAATTTTGCTACTTTGTATCACGGGCTGACTGTGGAAGACGGAGTTTACATTGGACCCTCGGTGACTTTCACCAATGACAAAGTTCCTCGAGCGATCAATCCCGATGGCACTCCCAAATCGGTTACGGATTGGACCTGTCTCAACACTGTTTTGAAGCGCGGCAGTTCGATCGGAGCCAACTCCACAGTTTTGCCAGGAATCACAATTGGCGAATGGGCCATGATCGGCGCCGGCTCTGTGGTCACCAAAGATGTCCCTCCCTTTGCCGTCGTGGTTGGCAATCCGGCGCGAATTGTGGGCTATGCTAACGAGCAAGGCGTGGTCAGCAAAACTGCAAAAAATTTGCTGGATGTTGCCTCTTAGGTCTTCTGTTCCAGCCTATTTGTGAATTCGGCGATGGCCCCGGCGATATGATAAAGGGAGCTGGCTTTGGAAACCTCCGGAATCAACTGCCCCTTTGCGTCCATTCGATCAGCCCACAGGCCTTGCACGGGCGTTTTAAAAAATTGCAAAAGAGTGTCCATGGACTCGCCAGCTGAAGCTTCTTCGCCAGGAAGATTCGCCGCACACTTGATTCGTTCGCATTGAGGCCAAAACCGCGACGTCGCCGTTTTGATAGAGCCGTTGCTCCAAATTTCGTCAAATACAGCTTTGTTTTGTGGGTTGATGCCGTTCTTCTCACTGCTTTGATACAACCGATTGCGCACAGATTGTAGATTTTTAGGACTGCCTAATTTTTCGAACCTTTGCAGGAGCCAAGCCCATTCGTATTGGTGGCCGGGTTCGACAACAAATCCTCGGTCGGTAACAATTGGCTTCCAAGCCGAATCAAAATGCTCAGCCAAATTTCCAGTTTCAGGATCGATGAAATAATCGAGGCACAAATGCATAATCGAGGTCGCCAGGTCCGACCAGACGGGTTCAGAATCCACTTCCATCCAAGCCACCGCTGCTTCAAAAAGATGCATGTGGGGATTGGCTTCGTAAACAGTCTTGCCTGCTTGCAGCTCGGAAAATCCACCATGAGAAACCTGACGCTCTTTTTTTAAATATTGAACCAGTGCGAGGGCTCGCTTGCGCAGGAATTCGTTTTTTTCCACTCGGTAAGAGTTAGCTAAGCCAAATAATGAAAAAGCCTGAGTGTACAGGTCAGGCGAGATATCAGAGTGTTTTCCATCGGAGGTGATCGAACGCACAAAGCTTCCATTTGGCAAACTGAAATCGGTCAGAAGAGACTGCACTGCCAGCTGAATTTGCTGCCTGGCTTCCACTTGCATTTGTGAGCTGATCCAGTTCCGTTCCAGCGCTAGTCGCAAACTGTAAATCTGTCTCGCTTGAACCATCGCTCTTCGATCAATCGACAAAGGCTGCCCTTCCGGGGAAAGCGCCTCAACAAAATTTCCGAGTTTTCTGTCGAAGCCATTGCGCAGCCAAAGGGGGAAAACTTGCTCCATCAACCAGGTTTTAGACTGCGCTCGCACAGAGCTCAACCCGCTCAGCGAGTCTTTTTTATCCATATTTTGTAGTGCCTTCTTTGTCCCATCAAATTGTAGTCTCCCGTTTGCGGGAGCATATCAAAAAAATCATCATCAGCGGAGTGAGTTGCTTCCGGCCGAAAAGAGGCAATCACATTTTCATAAATTGGAAAGCTCTCAAACTGAAAGACCAGGTCAGGCCTATTCTCAGGATTCTGATAATACTCGGTGTAAAGATGTCGCGCCGGTCGACCATAGGGCAGCTGATGAATGTAAACTGACCGAGTGGCAGGACGCAAATTAGAAAACAAATAGCCCGCCGGGAAATAGTCATAAAAAACCACCGATTTTCCCAGTTGAGCCGCCTGATCAATGTCATTTTTAATTTGCAGCAACAGTAACTTTCTTCCCGGCGTTGTCCACAACCCTGCAAAGGGCCCGCCCTCGACCAAGGAATTGAGTTTTCCAAGTTCGTCATCTCGATAAACAAAATGAAAACTCCAGAAAAGTAAAGTCGAGTAGAGAAAAGCTAAGCTAACCGTGACCAAAGCTTTTGGCGCCTTCGAAGCCGCCAAAAAAACAACGGCGAGGACGGCAAATTGGGTGGCCAAAGCAGATGCTAAAATCGTATTGGCACTGGTCCAACCAAGTAGGCCAGAGAGCAAAAGGCAGGGAAAGAAAAGACCAGCTGCAATTTTCCAATCGGGACTTCTTTTGTTCTTCCATAACAATAACGGCGGCAGCCCGCAGAGACTCAGCAAAGTGAGAAAGACATGGCTGGGAAAGCTGTCTGCACCGGTTGGAGCGGTGAGCAAACAAATCACTGTTAGAAAAGGCAAAAGCCACAACCAATTCAGTGAAAAAATAAGCAGAGACCCGACGCTGAGAAGGAGAAGTAGCGCGACCGTCCACAACGGTGGTGTGTAACTGCGAAAGATTTCAAGTCCCATCTGCAATTTAGCCTGGAGGCTTCCCAAAGCGCCAAATTGCCGAGTCAGTTCCAAAGAATCCAGCAGATTTTGGTAGCCAAAACGAGCCAAAGTCGTAGTCCACAAACCAACAAATAAACCGCCACACAATAGACCGGTGAAAACCAGAGATTTGAATCGCTCATCTTTGCGGAAAAAGCTGATAGCGGTCAACCCAGTGAGTATAAAAAAAGCTCCAATGCCAAAACTCGGGTAGGCAAATCCTGAAAGGGCAAATAAAATAGCCGCCCAAAACTGCAGTCTGACTTTTCGACTGATCACGCCGTTGGCCAAAAGAGCTAATCCTGAGGCGAAAAGCAAACTTCCCAAAGTGTTATAGCCTAGACTTGGGATCATGTAAGGAACAAAGCAAATCGGAAGAACAGAAATCAAGGCTGCCTGCTCGCGACGAATTCGTTTGCAAAATAAATAGTAATACGAAAGTCCGCAACCCGTCGCTAAGAAGAAAAACAAGTGTCGCACAAAAAGAACGACCCCGGAGGTGCCAACTAAGCGGTTGTACAAAAAAACCAGCGGCTCATAAAGTAAGGAAGCGTTCTGTTGAAAGTACATGTCATTGGTATAAGGTTTTCCACCAATGGCAGTTAGCAGGGCGCAAGCGACATAGTAAGCTTCATCGGTTACATCGATGCCAAAAAAGATTCGAAGGTAA
>JAYTZS010000425.1:0-2649 GCA_043741885.1 Bdellovibrio sp.
GAGAAAATGTCAGAACAGCACTTGATGCGCGCTTGTGAAAAATCGATTTGGATCGAGGAGAATCTCAAGAAAAATTTTGACTCTCAGTTGCTCTTTGAACAGTTCTGGATTGAGACCCGGCTGGATCAGTGATAGGTTTTCGCTCATGACATTCATCGATGTTCACGCCCATCTCGACATGCTTGAGGACTCGCCGGAAGAGACTTTAAAAAAAGCCAAAGCAGCTGGTGTTTCAAAAATTGTGACAATTGGCACGGAGCCTTCTGATCATGAGTTTGTCTTGAGAACAGCCAAACAATTTTATCCTGACATTTATTGCACTTTAGGCGTTCATCCGCATCAGGGAATACAGTGGAATCAAGAGATTGAAAACTCGATAGAAAAGCATTTGCCCGAGCGAGAAGTAGTCGCAGTCGGGGAAATCGGACTGGATTATTATTACACCCAGTCACCAGTTGAAAATCAGCGAGAAGCTTTTCGTTGCCAGCTAGCGATGGCCCAGCGAAATGGATTGCCTGTGCAAATACACACGCGCGAAGCCGATCAGGACACCGTGGAAATTTTAGGCGAATTGAAAGGCAAGGTCGGAGGACTGATCCATTGCTTTACAGGCTCGACGTGGCTGGCACAACAGTGCTTGGATTTAGGTTATAACATTTCCTTTAGTGGAGTCGTGACCTTCAAAAATGCCGAAGTTTTGCGACAAACCTGCCGAATGGTACCTCTGAATCGACTGCATGTCGAAACTGATTCGCCGTTTTTGGCACCGGTTCCGCAGCGTGGGAAAAAGAACACACCTGCCTTCGTCGTCCACACGGCCTCCTTGGTGGCTGAGATCAAAGGAATTTCTGTTGAGGAATTGGCCCATGCCACCAACGAAAATGCGCGTCAACTCTTCCCGAAAATCATCTGGTAGGTCATTGTCTTGGTGAAGCTTAGAGTTTAGTTCTCAGTTTCTGAAATTTTTCAATCAAAGGAATCCAAAATGGCAAAATTAAGAGTCGGAATCAATGGCTTCGGTCGAATCGGTCGAGTTCTCTTTCGCGCCGGTTTTGAAAAATTTGAAGTAGTTGGAATCAACAACATGGACAGTGTGGAAGGTTCAGCTCATTTGCTGAAATACGACAGTGCACATGGAATTTTCAACCAAGATATTTCTTTTGACGACAAGTTCATGACAGTTGGTGGAAAGAAAATCCATATGACTAAAACCAAAAATCCAGGCGAAATTCCTTGGAAGGATTGGGGCGTCGACTTGGTTCTCGAATGCACAGGTGCTTTCAAGAAAAAAGAAGATTTTATGGCTCACATCGAAGCGGGTGCGAAAAGAGTCATGGTCTCTGCACCTGCAGATGGAACTGACTCCACCATCGTTTACGGAATCAATCATGAGAGCTATGATCCAGCAAAACACTTCGTTATCAGCAATGCCTCTTGCACAACAAACTGCCTGACTCCAATAGCAAAAGTTTTGCATGAAAGTTTTGGCATCGAAAGTGGAATGATGACGACCATTCATTCTTACACCAACGACCAAAGAATTTTGGATGCTCCTCACAGCGATCTGCGACGGGCTCGCTCAGCGGCGGTCAGTATGATTCCGACGAGCACCGGAGCAGCGAAAGCGGTGGGATTGGTCTTGCCAGAATTGAAAGGAAAGATCGATGGAACATCGATTCGAGTTCCAACCCCGAACGTCAGCTTGGTAGATTTTTCTTTTAACTCGAAAAAAGATCTCACCATTCAAAGCATCAATGAAGCTTTGATTCAAGCCTCTGAAGGAGCGCTTCGCGGAGTTTTAGCTTGTGAGAAAAAAGAATTGGTCAGTGTCGATTTTAATGGCAATCCTTTGTCCTCCATTGTGGATTTGAAATGTACCATGGTTGTGGGTCAGAGATTCGGCAAAGTGATGTCTTGGTACGACAATGAAACTGGCTTTTCAAATCGCATGGTGGATTTGGCTCTTTATATGGAAAAACGAGGACTTTAATGGCAGCAGACGGTCTCAAAGGAATCAAAACAATTCGTGATTTCAATTTAACTGACAAAGTTCTTTTTTTGAGACTGGATCTCAATGTGCCCATGGAAAATGGAAAAATCACCGATGAGACGCGGATTTTAGCAAGTCTACCGACAATCGAGTACGCCCTAGAAAAAGGGGCCAAAATTGTCATGGCTTCTCATTTGGGTCGACCGAAAGCTTTTGGGGATAAAAAGTATTCCTTGGAGCCTGTGGCCCACCGTTTGACTGAGCTTTTGAAACGAGAAGTGATTCTAGTTGAAGATCCGAAATCAGATGCTGTGAAACACTTGCTGACCGGGCTTAAAAAAAATCAGGTCATCTTGCTAGAAAATCTTCGTTACGAACCCGGTGAAACTAAAAATTCTGATGAGTTTGCAAATATTCTTGCCAGCTACTCGCAAATTTATATCAATGATGCTTTCGGTGCTTCTCACCGAGCTCACGCGTCGATTGAGGCTCTGCCAAAGTTGATGAAAGAAAAAGGAATCGGATTTCTGATCGAAAAAGAAATCAAAATGCTGGGGCAGTTGATCGAAAATCCAAAGCGGCCCTACCTGGCAATTTTAGGTGGAGCGAAAGTCAGTGATAAAATCGACGTGATCGAAAAGCTGATGAATCTCGTGGAC
>JAYTZS010000426.1:0-2640 GCA_043741885.1 Bdellovibrio sp.
TCTGGCTGATAACAGTGATCAGATTTTCACCTCAAAAAAATGGGAACAAGCATTTTATGAGTCATTCGACTTCATCCGTATGAAGGAAAAAGATCCTGAGACCCAGATCCAAAGTGATCTTGTCGGCAGAGAGCTTGATTTCTACCTGAACCAGCCGTTCACCTTTGAATTCTCGACAGATGTCGAAGTTGAGGAGATTAAAAACAAAGCTCTTTCAGGACTTGCAGTTATAGATCTTAAAGAGCGGCTCGGTCTTCCGGTTCCATTCTTTGCCGCCGTAGTTCATGGTGGCGATCTGTTGCCGCTCTATTTTAATGATTCCCTGACTCAACAGGGAAGGCACCAGATGCAGAACGTTTTTCAGAAATGGAATATTGGCCGAGTTCCCGAAAGGCATCCAATTCTATGAATATTCGGATGGTCGGCCTTTTATTATTTTTAAGCGCGATGACAAGTCTTAGCTTCAAAGGCATTAGCAATACGGTCGAAACTTATCGTCAAGGTGTCATCAGCGAAGAGGTTTGTCGTTTTTCAGAAGCTAAATTACAAGTAGGCTCGACAAAAGAAGTTGCCGACGTTGCCACTGCTGCACTTGTGGCAACGGGACACCCCGATGCGGAACTGACGATCAAAGTCGGCAAAAATTTTTTCATTGAATCAAATCTTACTGAAAGCAACGCGAAGATGTATTCCTGTAGTATTCAAGGCCGTGACGATGTCATTGTAGAAATTTATTTTCCAAGGCTTGCTTGGCTTGATGCCGAAGCGTTTGTTGCTTTTATGGCCTCATTGGCATTGCTGATAATTCTTAAGATCCTATTTTCTGTTTTAATTAAAGGTCTTCAAAATCGTTTCATAGACGAGACTGACCGCCGATTGGCTTCCGTCCTGGGGTTTTCGAATTCACCGCAAGCCAAATCTCCGGTGTGGGTTGAGTGGCTCTATAAGACAAATCCACAGTCGGTTATTCAATTCAAGAATCGACTGACGAACCTTCAGGACAAAGTCGAAAAGCAATCGATAGAATTAAAAACTCAGGCCCAAGAAAAAGCGTGGCGTGAGTTTCAGCTTATACAGGCCCGTAAATTTAAAGACCTCGCCCATCAGATCCGTCATGATCTAAGACAAACGCTTGGGGTGATTAAGTCTTCAGTGAAAACACTGCCGGATCTGACGACCGAAAAGAATATTTTGTCCGGTGCGGTTTCAAGTCTTGAGTTTATGATTGAAGATTTGAAAGAGCGCGAGTTCGCCAATAGCAACGACCCCGCTAAAAATCTGGAAGTCATCGAAGTGATCCTAGCCGAGGTTGTTGCCGAACAAAGGGCCTATCTTGGAGCTGCGTCAAAAATTCAACTTTCTTTGCAATTGGCGGATACGGAACTGCATGCAGCCAAAGTGCAGTCTGCACTTTTCAAGCGCGTTTTTACAAATTTGACTCGCAATGCGATTGAAGCCCTTCCAGGATCAGGAGCAATTCGAATATCCGTGCGGAAATTAAACGCGCAGACAGTTTCGATATCCATTGAAGATAATGGCTCCGGCTTTTCAGCTGATGCGATGAAAAACCTTTTTCAAAAAGGATTCACCACAAAGGAAAGCGGCTCCGGCTTGGGGTTATCATTTTGCAAAGAAAAAATTCGCGAATGGAGCGGAACGCTTTTAGTAGATTCGTCACCAGGCAAGACGGTCATAGAAATCGAGCTTCCAGTTGCGCAGCTAGATTATGCCTTTGCGCATCCCCTAGCGCTGGCCGACTACTCCAATCTGATGGTGGTGGACGATCACCCGATGGAACTTGAAATTGATCAGGTGGTACCACAGAAGCCTACGGTCATTCGAAGTCTTGCTGATTTTGAAGGGTTATCGGCAACGACTGCTAATATCAATCAGGCGACCATCGTTTTTGATCTCCACCTCGAGGGAGGTCGCAGCGCTTTGGAAGTCCTACAGCGCCTACCAAGCGGAACAGACTACCTATTCATGACCAGCGATTACCTGAACCCCGAGCTTTTAGCCGCCGCCGAGAAGCATCGGTTTCTGATAATTCCGAAGGATTTAATGGTCCACGCCCTAGAATGCACAAAGGAATTGGCCAGCGGACCTCAAATTCTGCAGACGCCGGCGGTTGTCTAAAAACGCCTGCTCAAAGATAGCGCAGGACTTGCCTTGGGGATCCCTTTTAGTCAGGCCTGTTACTGCACAGGCGTTCCATGGCGAGGTGAATTTCTCCTTGCCAGGGCGCAGGCACGCTACCGCGATCCGGCTTCTCAATACTAATGGCATCTGTTTGGTCTCTGGCAGCTTAAGATCCGCTAAGTTCGAAACTGGCTTCCAGTTTTTAAGGGCGTACAACTCTTGAGTGACAGATCAATAAAGAAATAATTCCTCTACCCAGTCCTGAATGTAGTCCGAAGTTCCTATTCGCTTAGTTACCGCAAAAATATATTTTTTGGATAACCGCTAGAGATTTTGATCTCTTTAAATTACTCAACTGCGATCGGATCTCCATAATTTCCGAAGGCACAGGACTCAGATGAAAGCGAGCGGAAATTCAATAATTTGACAACGTCTTTCCCGATGTGCAAAGTCAAGAGTGGGGGTCCTATGCAGCTGATCAATATTTGTTTGCTCGTCTTG
>JAYTZS010000427.1:0-2639 GCA_043741885.1 Bdellovibrio sp.
AGTCCGTATTTCCGAGAATTTCATCGAATTATACAGAACAGGCCTTTCACTCGCAGACATCAGTCGTCATACCGGCATAGCCAAAAACACAATCCGCGCGGTTTTACTCCGCGCCGGAATAGAATCGCGGTCAAACAGGTCGGTCCCTGTTTCAAAGGCAATCCGCGATTCAGGTAAACGCAACATTCGCCCTTACTATGGGTTCTGCTATTTCCAAGGGACCATCACACCCGATCAACGCGAGTTCGAAAATCTCGCGCTCATTCACCAGCTTTGGTCATCGGGTACGAATTCGAATCGCATCGCTGACATGCTCAACGAGAAAAAGATCCCGGCCCGGGGCGCATCAAAATGGAATCGAAATTCCATCGTCAACATCATTACAAGATTCGAGAACAAACAGATCATTCTTTTTAAAGGGGGGAAATATGAACTTAGATAAACTTTTTTCGTGGATCGCGGGAGTCGTCATCGCATGTGCGGCGGTTGGACAGTTCGACGCTCTTCAAAATTGGGTCATGCACGCGCAGGCCAAAGTGATTTACGAATCGCGAACTTCGACCTGGGGCAGTCCGTGATTCTTCAAAAAACAATTAACTACCATCGGAGAACGCAATCATAGGCTTTCGGTCGAATCAAAAATGGAGGTGCAACATGGAAAATAAAATTGGAACAGAAGTAAATCAGGTTGGAATCTCGACTCAGATGCGTGCGGTGCTTATGATCTTTTCGGCCTCCATACACCTTAAGCAAAAGTGATAAGTCTCTCAACACCAGTCAGACGAGCATAAATGGATTCAAGCATACGGCGATGGTTTTTTTAACGAGAGTCACAGGAAAATTTGCTCTTCACCAGAAAAACCGTCCAGTCAAGCCCGACAACTTCACTTTGAGCAACAAGGAAAAGGATCTCTCGTTTGACTAGTGCATCTACACACATGCCTGCTATGTTTAACAGCGGGGTTTTGCATGATTCAGCTGAATAAATTCATTAGCAATCTTTTATTTTGCCTTTGTTTTTCTCCGATCGCTACTTTTGCTATAGACGTTGGCCTTTATGATTTACCTCACGAAGTCGCAGTTACCACCCATAATTGCCATCCTCCAAAGGAGGATGCGAAGGTACCCATCGGACCAGCCGTTGATACTTTAGAAATCCTTTCGGTGTCCCCGGATATGATCACGTTTAAATTGGACAATATCGGCAGCTACTACCGCTCATGCAGTGCCGAAGGCGCTGCCAAAAAAGTTGGCAGCGAATACGTTGCGAAATTAAATGCCGACAAAGCCAGTCAGAATTTTTGTGAGTTTCGCATGCAGGAAACCTCATCAGCAATTCAGGTTAAAATCCGTGGCGAAGGCTGTTCTGATTTCTGCGGAATGAACACTTTCTTCAATGAGGAGAAAGAAGAATTTCTTCTAAAAGAACGCAATCCGCTTAGCGGGGCCTGGGATAAATTAGATTTCAAAAAAGTCACGGCGGAAAATGTATCCACTTGGCTTTCGTCAGAGATTTTTAAAAAACAAAAATCCCAAATTGGAAATACTCAAAAGGAAGCTTTTAAAACCACAGCCTACGCCTTGCAGGCAAAGGCCCAAGCTTTTTTTAAATCGAAAAAAATACCCCGAGCCATTTTAAATTTGGATATGGCCTTGCAGCTGGATCAAGAATTGAAACTCTCTATCCCCAATACTGAGCGCGCAGCTTGGTTAAATGATTTAGGCTTCTTCTGGCAAAAACAGGACGATTTTTCAGAGGCCAAAACCCATTATGAACAGGCCCTAAAGTCGGATTCCAGCCGACATCTAATCTTGCTTAATCTAGGTGATCTCTATTGGGAAAATAAAGATTGTGATAATGCTGAGGGGGATTCTTTCAGCATGCACAATGTCGCGCTTCTTAACTATCAGGACTATGTCAAATCGGATCTAAATCGGGCAATACCTAAAAATCTTTCTTCCCGCTGCGCCCATTGTGCACAGTACAAAAGTTTTTTAGCGGATTCGAAAATGGATCCCAAGTTAGTGGGAAAATGGCAGTTACGATCGCTGACTTGTCCCAGGGGTAAGCAGACTTTAATGAGTCTAAAAGTGTCTACGTGGCTTAAAAGCCAAGATCCCAAGTTATATTATCGAGAAACTATTGCCATAGAGGCAAACGGCCAAGAGATTCTTGAGATTGAATATCCGGGAAAGTATATTCGCGCGAAAGGTTGGCTGCTTGTAAAGGGAAACAAAATCTTGGCCCAGCGTGAAGGTTTCATCAAAAACTGGGCCAGCATAAAAGATTCTTTCAGTCAAAAACCGAAAGAGACCGACGAGCCTGATCGCCTTCGAAATTATAAAATTGATGAATCCGGCCGCTTGGTTTTTTCCTATAATGCGGAGGATTCTTTGGATTCTTGTGATGAGGGCGAGCTTTACAGAACCCTTGAGAAAGTAAAATAGTATAATTCTAGGTTTCGACTGACGAGCAGGCAAATGTTATCGAAGGATCACTCGATAACCAACGCCACCGAATGCGGTCTTTTATCGACATTAAAAATATGCAAGAGCCTAACTGGGGTAACTTGGTGGAGTATTTCGTAGACGATGGTTACTCTGCAAAAGACACCAATCGCCCTGCTTACGCACGGATG
>JAYTZS010000428.1:0-2618 GCA_043741885.1 Bdellovibrio sp.
TGAATCTCAGAAATACGATTGCGGCTGCCAATCGACCCGGATTTCTCAGTGGACTGTTTGCATCCAACCGAGCGCCACTTTCCAATCAGGATCTAATGAACTGGACTCAAAGCGGCAAGATGTCACCAGAGCTGGGCCAGCAGATGCAAAAATTTTGGTGCGCTGAAAAGCTGAAAGCCCTTTCGCCTACTTCTCAAACGGAAGCTTCTCAATTGGCCTCTGCTTGCCTGCGTTTGACTTCTACGCCAGAAGAGTTTTTTGATTTGCAATACCAGTATTTTCTGAAAAATCCCACGAAAGTTCAGGACATCTCCAGCCAGATTCGGGATGTGTTATTCAATTCCTCATTTGTAATCAACCGTGCAACAGGACAGTCCGAGTCGACGACGTACTCGGTGGACGCCAGCGCCGGGCTTGGAATTCCGAAATTTCTAGGCTTCAGCGCCAGTGTCGGGGGACGCGCCCAGCATGGCTGGACTTCGAGCGACTTGCACGGAACCAATGTCAGCGAAACTTTTCAGTCTGGATCAGCTGCGCTGATGGAGCGCCTGAACTTCAAAATTCGAGCTGAAGGCTATGAAAAGTGTGCAGTGATTCGAATGAATCCAAGACTTTATTTAGGCGTCAAGGCTCCCCTCGCCAAGTCAATTGAGAATAAATTGTCCATTGAAAAAAGAATTTCAATCTTGAATCAAGGGCTGATGTTGTGTTCCGGTTCCTTGGTCATGAAACCCATTGAGATGACTGAGAGTTACTTTATTTTCAATCAGAGGACTTTAAATTCTCAGGCGGTCGATACAAGTTCCAATAGCGGCCGGGCCCTGTTTGTAGCTCTTCGTGGTTTGACTGATTTCAAGAAGTTCGTCAGCCTTCTCAGCGGAAAGTTGACGGTCCCAGGTTCGGCTCAGTCAGATTCGCAATTGGGACTTATAGTTAAAGACAATGCCGAAGCTGATTTCATCAAGGGAGTTTCCGCTGAGCCCGGAGTCTACACCGCGGATCAATAATAAATAACGGCTCAGTAATCCGCCAAATTACCAGCTCAGTAGATTATTCGCTGAGGCTCAAGTATTTTTTTTTCCAAAAATCGAAGGGCCCTGACACCAAACCAACTGAAGCTTTCACCATCGACAATAGCGGATTGAAGGACTAACTCTCGTAGCTTTCTTGTTTGTTCTTTTTGGGCAAATGGAAAGGGCTCCGAAGAAAATAAGAAAAATGTTTTTGCCTTGTCAAAATCTTCAAGTTCAAAGTGCGGATATTTCTGGCTTGAGGCCACCCAAAACTGATTGGCACCTAGCTTTTCAAATACCGACGCAATAAAAGTCCCATTGCCAGCCCTCATCCAAGGCTGCTTCCAGATCACATAAATTAAATTCTCATAATCAGGGAATTCTTTCAGCAGCACTGACTTCACCTCTGGCAAAGAATCCCAGTTCCACTTCGCTTGTGCTTTTTCGACTTGTTGCCAACGACGGATGACGGAATTTAATTTTGTGCTTTTCAGAGCCTGTGCAATTTTTCCAATTTCACCCGAGACACTAGCCACGGAAGTGACATGAGTTGTGATGACCGGTAAAGGGGCATTCTCCCTCATCCACAGCAGGTTTTCCTCTTGATCCAGGAGCAGGAAATCGGCATTCAAAGCGAGGACTTTTTGCCAATCTAGGTCCTTGGTGCCACCTACGGCAGGGATTTGGTCAGTTTTTTCTTTCGGGTGAATGCAAAATTGGGTGCGCCCCACCACTTCGATGCCGCATTCGATCAACATTTCTGTCCAGGACGGAACGAGGCAGATCACTTTCATAGCTTTTTAAACCAGGGCTGACTGCACTCGTCAAAGAGTTTTCCCCTGGCAAAGCGCCTGAGACTTGACCTCCGGCGCGAGTTTGCCAAGAATGTCGAACTATGCATTCTACTTACCACGCCATTCGAAGTCTGAAGAAAGATCACTTTTACAAAAAAGACGATGTGCTCGTTTTGTTTGGCGAACTTTTTAGCCGAGGTTATGCCAATGGTTTGGTTGAAGAAGCAGAACGACGAGGCATGACGATTGTTCGAACCACAGTGGGACGCCGGGACAAAGAAGGTCAGTTGCGAGCTCTCACAGCTGAAGAATCAGAAAATATCCCTCGGCCGTTTATCAATGTGCCCTTAGAAGCCGGGTTTGATCTCGAGCCAGACGATCAAGGCATCAAGCCCGTCGATCACATTCGAGACATCAAATTATCGGATTGGGAATCGGCCGAAGTTCCAAAAGCTAGCCTGGAAACCTCACGCCGGAAGGGCCGCGAACGTTTTCAAAAACATCTTCGCGATTATTTGAAGGAACTGGAGCTCCACATTCCAACTGGAGCCAATGTCTTGTTCGCTCATTTAATGGCAGGTGGGGTGCCCCGAGCTAAAATCCTTCTGCCTTTGATGAATCGATCTCTCAAAGGCATCGGTGATCGTTTCCTTTCCAGTGAGAAATTTTGGCTTTCCTCTTTGGGTCAGTTTTGCTCTCTCAGTTTCAATGAAGTGACTGCAGAAACATTTGCCAGTTTGGTCCTTGAGAGCTCCGAGCTACGAGAAAAGATTCAAAAAAATGGCGGCAGGACCTCCTATGTGGCTTATGG
>JAYTZS010000429.1:0-2612 GCA_043741885.1 Bdellovibrio sp.
GATCTCGGCACTGGAACCAAAGCGGCAGCAATGGGTGGAGTCACATCCGTGTTTGAAATGCCGAACACAAATCCTCCGACAACAACTGCCGAAGCTCATGCTGATAAAATCCGACGAGGCAAAGAAAAAGCCTGGGTTAATTTTGCTTTTTATGTCGGCGGCTCGCATGACAATGTCGATCAATTGTCTGAGTTGGAAAAGCTCGCTTTCTGCCCAGGCATTAAAATTTTTATGGGGAGTTCCACTGGCTCTCTTCTGGTTGCTGATGATTTCACTTTAGAAAAAATATTTCGCCAAGGTTTTCGCCGAGTCATCCTTCACAGTGAGGACGAAGCTCGATTGCTTGAGCGAAAACATTTGGCCATCGAAGGCAAAAACGTTCGCTTGCATCCTGTGTGGAGAGATGAGCTGACAGCCCTTCGATCCACCGAAAGACTGCTTGCCTTGAGTGCTAAAACCCAGCGCCCAGTGCACGTGCTGCACGTCACAACCAGCGAAGAAATGACTCTGCTAAGGAAGACCAAAACGAAAAAGTTTGGCCTCACCACAGTCGAGGTTCTGCCGCAACATCTGACTTTGGCAGCACCGGAATGCTATGATCGTTTGGGAACTTTGGCCCAGCAAAATCCACCGATCCGAGAACAGAAACATCAAGATGCCTTGTGGAAAGCGGTCCTCGATGGGACTGTTGACGTCCTTGGATCGGACCATGCGCCGCACACTTTGGAAGAAAAACAAAAAGAGTATCCTGGCTCCCCGTCTGGAGTGCCTGGTGTGCAAACCCTTCTGCCAATCATGCTGAACCATGTGCACAATGGAAAACTTCCGCTCAGTCGATTGGTCGAGCTGCTCTGTGAAAACCCTCGACATGTGTTTGGATGCAAAACCAAAGGTCGAATTGAAATTGGCTTGGACGCGGATTTTACTTTGGTCGATCTCAAAAAAACCAAAACAATCGAAAACAAATGGATCGTGAGCCGCTGTGGGTGGACTCCATTTGACGGAATGAAAGTAACTGGTTGGCCGGTCGCCACTGTGATCGGTGGAAGTTTTGTCATGCAAGACGGTCAGCTTCTAGGAATGGCTCGGGGCACCCCAGTCGAGTTTAAGTTTTAAAGTTGGACTCACATTCATTATCAGAACCGCCTATTTCGCCATCGCCATCGAAAGCCTCTGCTGCGCTGTCCTTCTTTTTTGGTGGACTGCTACCAATCATCGCCTTCACAGTTATCGAAGATCAATATGGCCCTCTATGGGGCTCTGTAGCTGGAATGGCTTTTGGTCTTGGCGAAATCATTTATGAGAAGATTCGCTTCAAGAAAGTTTCTCGGATCACTTGGATCGGCAATCTGATGATTTTGTCCTTGGGAACAATCTCGATTGTTTCTCAAGATGGCATCTGGTTCAAACTGCAGCCCGCTCTGTTTGAAATATTTTTTGCACTTTTGCTCTGGGGCTCTTTGATCCGACCGATCAGCAAGATGTCTTTTTTGCTAATGATGGCTGACAAACAAGGCAAACCTATCCCTGAAATTTTGCGTCCATCGATGGACTCCCTCACTCTTCGCCTAGGTTTCTTTTTTGCGATTCACACAGTCTTAGCGACTTGGGCAGCTTTCAATTGGACCACAGCTCAATGGGCTTTGCTCAAAGGAGCAGGTCTCACCGTCAGTTTTGTTGTCTATTTGGCAGCCGAAATTTTTTGGATTCGAAAGCAGCTGAGAAGAAAACAATGAGCTTGTGCAGCTTCCAGATTTTTACTTATAGGTTGGCCTCTCGGTAATATTTGGGGATTTGGCATCTTGAAAAATTAGTTAGTATTGATTGATCGTGGAAAAAGACATCCTGTCTATCGAGGACTCTGTCCTCGAGCTCCTGCTTCTCCCGGTCATCGTGACCGGGAGACTTAAAGACGAAGAGAATTTGAGAAGCGTTGTTTGAGAAGCTAAGAAAATTAAAGATGGAAAGAAAATTTTGAATTTTGAAATCGGATCGACCTGGATGGTCGACCGAATGCCGAGGTATGGAGGCGCACAGCCTTCATCTGGCAGGATGCCACCTCTTGCTTCAAATAACCCCAGAAATTATAAGGAACCTACGGATTGGCTTCTCTTTCTAACTCCTTATACAAGGGCGTTGAGCAAAAATCTTTTACCGTTTTTGCACAGCTAGTAAGAATTTCGCTTGTCTGATGGACAGCCAGATTAGTCATTTTCCGATACGCTTTCCGATCTTCTGCACTCAAATGCTCAAATCCAATCGATTCCAAAATGGAGGCATACAGACCACAGTGACAGCCCTTCTTACAACTTTTCTCCCACTCAGAGGCGCTCTGACGCTTTCGACCTTTTTTTGCTTCGATATATTTGTCTTTTGCTGCATCGATTTTTGCATGCAGTGGATTGATCAATGCCAAAGCTTTTTCTGGAGAGATTGCACACGTTGAACTGGTCTGACCACTAGACAGAGTTCTCTTATCTGCAATTGACATTAAATAGTTGGCGGCCGTATCAAACTGTTCAAGTTGTTTGATTATGATAGCTGAAGAATCTTTGGCTTGGAAGGCTTCCGCCGAATAAGTTGCCAGCATCACACCGAATCCAAAGACAATT
>JAYTZS010000430.1:0-7412 GCA_043741885.1 Bdellovibrio sp.
CGCTTAGCGACGCAAAACGGGAAGACGGTACCTATCGGAGTTTCTATGTTTGATTTGGTTGTGATTGGTTCGGGGCCTGGCGGATATGTGTGCGCAATTCGAGCGGCTCAGTTGGGCTTGAGCGTGGTCGTGGTTGAAAAAGACAAAGGCCTTGGTGGAACTTGCACCAATGTCGGCTGCATTCCATCCAAAGCCCTGCTTGAAAGTTCCGAGCTCTATCACGCCAGTCTTCATGATTTCGAAGCCCACGGAATCAACCCCGGCAAAGTCAGCTTTGATCTGGGCAAAATGATGGCGAGAAAAAATAAGATCATTCAGCAGTCCAATCAGGGAATCGCCTTTCTATTCAAAAAAAATAAAGTCGAGTCCATTCAAGGTCATGGCAAGGTGGTCAAAGCCGGATGCGTGCAAGTCACTGCAGCCGACGGAAAAATTTCTCAGTTGGAAGCCAAGTCTATCGTCTTAGCAACCGGCAGCTCCGTGGTGGAACTTCCTTTTCTCAAATACGACGAAAAGAAAATCGTTTCATCCACAGGTGCACTCGCTCTAGAAAAAGTCCCAAAAGACATGATCGTGGTCGGCGGCGGAGTCATCGGTTTAGAAATGGGTTCCGTGTGGTCACGCCTCGGCTCGAAAGTCACCGTGATCGAATTCGCAGACCGGCTTTGCCCCGTGATGGACACTCAGACCATGTCAGTTCTGCAAAAGGTCTTGAGCAAACAAGGAGTGACGTTTCTTTTCAAACACAAAGTCACAGCCTCTCAGTTAAAGGGCAGTAAACCCGAAGACAAAGTCGAACTTGAATTCGAAAATATGAATGATCAAACCAAAGGCAAGATCTCAGCCGAAGTGGTGTTGGTTTCAACCGGACGAAAACCCTTCTCAGATGGTTTAGGACTTGAAGCTGTCGGAGTTGAAAAAGACTCGCGCGGTTTTGTTAAAGTCGACAGTCATTTTGCCACCAACATTCCCGGAATTTACGCCATTGGTGACTTGATCCCCGGGCCGATGCTGGCCCACAAAGCTGAAGATGAAGGCGTGGCCGTAGCCGAACTTCTCGCTGGCAAAGCCGGTCACGTGAATTATGAAACAGTTCCCAACGTGATCTACACTTATCCCGAAGTCGCCTCTGTGGGCCTTACTGAAGAGCAAGTTAAAGAACAAAATATCCCCTTTGCCGTTGGAAGCTTCCCTTTCATGGCGAACGGCCGAGCTCGCGCCCTGGGCTTCACCGAAGGCTTCGTAAAAATTATCACAGACCAGCGCACCGATCGAATCATCGGCGGCCACATCGTCGGACCTCGCGCTTCTGAGCTCCTAGGAGAAATAGTGATTGCCATGGAATTCGGTGGAAGTGCTGAAGACCTAGCGCGAAGCTTTCATGCGCATCCCACTTTGAACGAAGTGATTCGCGAAGCGGCACTTGCGGTCGACAAGCGAGCTCGACAGATTTGATTTTGAGCTAAAAGCGGCAAAGGGTATCTAGCACGCTCATTGCCGGTGCAATTGGATCATTGGGTTTGCCAGTTGGAGATGGATCGAACTGAGCCAAAATTGTTGTGCGGTAAGCTTCGCAGTTTTGCTTTTTAAATCCCGCTTTATGGGGGATGGATTTTAAACTGGATGTGACTAGATCCATATAAATTTCATCGGGATCAATCTGCAATGGATTGCCCGCTCGAAGCTCTTTTATTTTAGCTTCTGCTTTCTTCAGGACAGTCCATTGCTCACTGACTCTCTTGCAAGCTTTCAAATTCTTTTGCAGGTTAGATACTTCAGAATCGAATTGTTGACGAAGGCTCAATCCCACCGCGGGAGCTTCGCCAAGGAAGGACTGCGAGGTCAAACTAACCGCCAGAATTAGAGAGCTAAGAATGAGTTTGGTGCGCACACGCCCTCCTTAAATTCTTGGTTCAATTGATCGGCATGATGGCGAACTTTAAGCAGGTACTGAGATACTTTTTTATCCAAATTTTTCTGGATAAACTCGGGAAAGCTCGGATGCCCCTCGGGTGCACGTGGATTTAGAGCAAAATTGAAATCTGCCACGGTCAAAGTTTTCTTCGAGGCTTCCATGTGCTTCAAATAATTGCCGAGAATCAATACTGCGTTTTGTGCTCCTGAAACATGAGCCATTATCAGAAGAATTTGTTGTAGGTTCGCCGGATCATAAGTGGGCTCGCTGAGGCCAAGATTTTTCATGCGCTCAGTAATTTTCTCTGATCGCATTTCAGCTTGCACCAAATCGCGGTCTTGCAGATATCTTATATTTAGATAAAGCAAACTTGCTAAGGGGTTTTCTGGAATGGAAATCAATCCGCATCCAGTTGATGATTTCAGATCTATTGGCACCATCAACTTCACCGCTGGTGACAAACGGAGGCAGGATTGTTTTGACGAATTTAAAATTTGTTTTTGAAACTTTTTAAATTCTTGGTTGGCTTTGGCTAATGGGATTGCTCGAAGCTGCGCTAGCCCAGCTTCGAGATGGGATCCCACAGCGTTGATGTGACCTCCACTCAAAGTGAAAATCTCTGGTAGCTGCGCTCTTTGAGGTGTTTCCAAACAGTCCGACACATCAGCAAAAAAATTATAAATCGAATTGACGTAATTTTTGCTCACACACGGACTGCCAATTTCAGAACCATCTTCAATGGACAAATTGCTGTGTGAATTTTGACAATACGCCCGTTGCTGCCCGCCTTTGGTTGATGACTCTGAACTTTTTCTCATCATATAGGTCAAGCATTGGCGCGGGAAATCGGTCGAATTTTGGGCACGCTCCTCGCGGAACAAGGGAGAGATTTGGCTCCAAGAAGACTCCCAGCGAAGTCTGTCTGGACTACACAATGAAATGTCCTCGAAATTTTCCAATTCTGAGCTGGTCATTGTGCTGGTCATTGATTGTTCGACAGGCGCTGAACCGTCGATTGAAGATTCGGCGAATTCCTCAACCTCGACAGAGGCAGTTTTCCGCTCGCCGCCTATCTTGTCGGCGCTATGAATTTGTTTGAGCTGATGTCGATGAATTCCATAGGCAGCCAGAACGGACAGGCCTACAAAAATAAAAATATAATATTTGGGAAAATGAAACATCTGACTCCCCGACAGAGAGCCTATCGGACAGTCAGCAGTGTTTCTTTATGGGACATGAGCCCAGTTACAACCAGAGACTCTTCACTCCACGCTCGATCGCCGTCTGTTTGGCTTCATCGTAACCAGCATCGACATGCCGGAAAACTCCCATAGCTGGATCGGCTGTGAGAACTCTTTGTAATCTTTGAGCTGCGGCTTCTGTTCCGTCGGCTAGGATGACTTGACCTGCATGTTGCGAGTAACCCATTCCCACTCCTCCGCCATGATGCAAAGACACCCAAGTGGCGCCGCAAGCCGTGTTCACCATGGCATTGAGCAAAGGCCAATCACTGACCGCATCTGATCCGTCTTTCATGGCTTCTGTCTCTCGGTTGGGCGAAGCCACTGAACCACAGTCCAGGTGATCGCGACCAATCACGATGGGTGCTTTCACTTTTCCCTGTTGGACCAGCTTGTTGAACAAAAGGCCGGCTTGTGCTCGCTCGCCGTACTCAAGCCAACAGATTCGCGCTGGCAATCCTTGAAAGGCGATTCGCTTTTCAGCCATGTCGAGCCATCTGAGCAAATGAGTTTTGTGTGGAAACAATTCTCGAAGAGCATCATCAGTGACTTGAATGTCTTGAGGGTCTCCAGAAAGGGCCACCCAGCGAAAGGGCCCGCTGCCTCGACAAAACAAGGGGCGGATGTAGGCGGGAACAAAACCTGGAAAATCAAAAGCATTGGTCACTCCAGCTTCAAGAGCCCGAGCTCGCAAGTTGTTTCCATAATCAAAAGTAATCGCCCCACGATCTTTCATGGCTAGCATTCCACGCACGTGATGAGCCATGCTCTGATAGGCGGCTTCTAGGTAGGCCTTCTGATTTTGTTTTCGAAAGTCCGCTGCAGTTTCAACCGTGTAGCCTTCCGGAATGTAACCGATCAAAGGATCGTGGGCCGATGTCTGATCAGTCAACAAATCGGGAGTGAAATTTTTCACTAACATTTCTTGGATGATTGTGGCCGCATTGCCAAGGACTGCGACTGATTTCGCTTCTCCAGCAGCAGTGTATCGGCGGATGCGGGCAATCGCATCATCTACACTGGTTGCAACTTCATCGATGTATTTCGTTTCTAATCTTTTTTGAATTCGAGTCGGATCGATTTCGATTGCTAGAACACAAGCCCCGGCAAAAACCCCTGCCAGCGGCTGTGCTCCGCCCATTCCACCAAGCCCTGCTGTTAAGATGACTCTCCCTTTGAGAGAGCCACCGAAATGCTGTCGACCGGCTTCGACAAAAGTTTCATAGGTTCCTTGGATAATTCCCTGAGTGCCGATGTAGATCCAAGAGCCCGCCGTCATTTGACCAAACATCATCAAACCTTTTCGGTCCAATTCATGAAAGTGCTCCCAGGTCGCCCACTTGGGAACCAAGTTCGAATTTGCAATTAGAACTCGGGGCGCCTGTTCATGAGTCCGCACGATGCCAATGGGCTTCCCCGATTGGACCAACAGAGTTTCATCGTTTTCCAAAGTTCGCAGACTGGAAAGAATTTTATCGAAGCACTCCCAATTGCGGGCTGCTTTTCCGATGCCACCGTAAACAATCAAATCCTCTGGATGCTCAGCAACACTGGGATCTAAATTATTTTGAATCATTCGATAGGCGGCTTCTTGTTGCCAGCCTTTGCAGTTCAAAGTTGTACCCGTGGGTGCACGAACGACTCGAGACATGAATCCTCCAATTGGTCAAAGTTAGAATTCCAAATCACCTATTGCTGCTCTTACCACTTCAGGTAGCTCATCTGAAACGATCAGTTCGCGGAGATTTTTAATGTCTTTTGCAAACACTCGGTCTTTCGCCGCATAAGGCACAACTTTTCGAATCGCCTCGTACGCTGCGAGCACGGCGGCGGATGGCTGCAGAGGACGCAGTAAATCCAAAGCCTGACAGGCCGTTAACATTTCCATGGCAAGCACATTCTCTGCATTTCGCAGAATCTGCACAAACTTTCGTGCCGCAATGGTGCCCATGCTGACATGATCTTCTTTGTCGGCCGAAGTGGGGATGCTATCGACAGAAGCTGGATGCGCCAAAATTTTATTTTCACTGACCAAAGACGCCGCTGCAACTTGCACAATCATCAAACCAGAATTCAATCCACCTTGCTCGGTCAAAAAAGCTGGCAAATCACTCATTGCCGGATTGATTAATTTTTGAATTCGACATTCTGAAATATTCGCCACTGCACTCGTGCTAATCGCGGCGAAGTCTAAGGCAAAGGCGACCGGCTCACCGTGAAAATTTCCGCAGGATAAAACTTTGTTCTCATCCGAAAAAACCAGAGGGTTGTCGGTTGATGAATTGGCCTCTGTCTCAAGAACTTTCCAAATATATCCCAGTGAGTCCTTGGCGGCCCCATGAACTGCCGGCATGCAACGAAGAGAATAAGCATCTTGAACTTTGTTGCAGTTCTCATGACTTTCAGAAATAGAACTGCTTGCCCCCATCAAACGCAAAAGATTTCGCGCGGTCTTGCCTTCCCCCGGATGCGGCCGAGTCGGCGCAATCAAAGGATCAAATGCTTTTCGCGAGCCTCGCAAAGCTTCCAAGGACATCGCTCCAGCCAAATCCGTCATCCACAAAAAGCGCCGAGCATCGTAGGCTCCGAGCATTCCCACGGCTGTCATCACTTGGCAGCCATTGATCAAAGATAAACCTTCTTTGGATTGGAGCACCAACGGTTTCAGGTTGCGTCGAATTAGGACTTGGTCAATTTCACACGCTTTGCCATCGGAATCCCAAACTTCGCCCTCACCAATCAAGGCCAGTGCCAGATGAGAAAGAGGAGCCAAATCTCCACTGGCTCCGACTGAGCCCTGAGAGGGGATTACCGGAATAATATCCAAATTTAGAAATTCGAGAATTTTTTCAACAACTGCCGGTCGGATGCCACTGTGTCCACGAGCCAAAGCATTGGCTCGCAAATACATAATGGCACGACTTTCCTCTTTCGAAAATGGAGTTCCCACTCCTGCCGAATGAGATCGAATTAAATTTCGCTGAAGCTCTTCAATCTCACTATCAGAAATTCGCACAGAACTGAAAGCTCCAAAACCCGTGTTGACCCCATACATGACTTCGCCCTGAGCAATTCGTCCTTCGATATAGCTTCGAGATTTGAGCATCAACACTCTTGCCGAGTCGGCTAATACCACTTCATAGTCCTGGTTTCTTGCAACCAAACGAACGTTTTCAATGGTGACGTTTTCACCGGTGAGTTGGATTTGCTGTTTCATCGATTTCGTAAGCCCCTTGTGAACTGTTATTTACCTTCTTATTTACTTTTGGCAAAAGCAAAGTTAGGTGCCATTCCTTTGAGAAATTGAATGGCCTTTCGGTAATCATTTTTGAAAATGTAATTTCCGGCCACCAGGACATCGGCACCTTGGACATAGTGCAAGGTTTCGGCTTTCACTCCGCCGTCGACTTCGATCAGATAGCTGAAGCTGTTTTGCTGTCTCAGAGTGTGCAGCTCGGTGATTTTGCTCAGTTGATCCGTCATAAATTCTTGGCCACCAAATCCTGGCTCCACAGTCATCACTAAAACCAGATCAACCAAAGCCAAAAACGGCACGATGGCCTGCAAAGGAGTGGCCGGTCTGAGAGTGATTCCGGCCTTTGCTCCGAGCTGACGAATGAAACTTAAAACCTGCGCAGGCTCCGCTGTTGACTCGACATGAATGGTCAGAGTGTCTGCTCCTGCTTTCACAAAGGCTTCGATAAAGCGCTCTGGCTTTTCGATCATCAAATGAACATCCAGGGGTAACTTTGAAACTTTTTTTATCGACTGAACGACCGGGACACCAATCGTGAGATTCGGAACAAAGTGTCCATCCATCACATCAACATGAATCCAGTCAGCACCCGCTTCCGTCACCGCAAGAATTTCTTTTTCCAAATTGGCAAAGTCAGCAGCCAAAATCGATGGAGCAATGAGCATGGAGCGCTTAGCTATCGGCAAACGGATCTCCCTGTCGCAAAGAGTTGCTTTTCAAAAAATCTTCAATCGGGATTCGGTTCCTCGATTCGGGTTGAACTTCGAGAAGCTCAACACTGAGATTGCCTGTGCCAATCACCAATTGGTTTTCCGTGACCCGAAGAATCCGGTTCGCTTCGCCTTTGCATTCAGACAACCGGGTGCGATGGATTTTCAGTTTCTTTCCTTGAAACATTGTGAAAGTTCCCGGACCCATTGTGAATGCCCGGACCTTGTTGTGAATTTTTTCAGCTGGCTCATTCCATTTGATTTCAGATTCCTGCTTTTCAAATTTCTTT
>JAYTZS010000431.1:0-2587 GCA_043741885.1 Bdellovibrio sp.
CTTACAGACAGCGGTTCACCGCCGGGGTGTCGCTGGTCTGCCACGCCCATCAAAGGTCTTACGTCATGAAATTATTGAGAATCTTCCGGTCAGCAGTGGTCAATAAAATCCAATTATCTACAAAATACCCGCTCTTACTAGAAAGATGCCACAGATAGCCTTCGCGTTCTTTTTTCAGAAACTGCGAAGGCTCTTAGATTAAGTTTTCGATTGTGTTTTCTAGTCAATAGGCATGACAGTGCAATTGTAAGTTTGTGGACTTGGGACTGTGTTTCCATGGTGTCCCGGAACAGCATCTTGCTTAGCGGAAAAGCAAATTATACTGGATTCAAAAACAGTCATCATGTCGCTATCCGAAGCGGGCTTCAAATTATTTACGACCATGCTTTTATAGAGCCTCTCTGATGTCTGGGCATCTAGCGGAAACTGTTGACTGGGGTTTGCTTTAGCAATCAGTGACAGAGCTGAGATTAAACAAATAGTCAAAGTGATCGCTGCGGTGTTCATCTTGGGAAACATGTGTGCTCCTTTTAAAAGCTTTGTTGGTTAGTTGCAATTCACTTATAACCGAGCGCGTTAGGTTTTTCAACTTAAAAGTGACAATTTGTAACTATATTGATTAATTTTGTAATTATGCTAGAATTGATCAATGAGTTTACATAAGGGGCAAGCAACCAAGGTACTTATCATGGAAGCCGCCACAGAGCTTATCTTTCGTGAGGGGCTTTACAACGTCACTTACAAGGAGATTGCCGAAGCTTGTGGCCTGTCCCACCCGGCGATTTACCGTCATTTCGCGACCATGGATGAACTGCTCTTGCAAACCTGTCTTCACTGGGATCAAGAGGTGGAAAAATTTGTCCAGATCCACGAAAGCCAGTTGGAAAGAGCCAAGGTTCAACTCGATAATTTTGTCGAAAAAAATCTACGCTACACTTCGCTCAATCGAGAAAAGGACGCCTTGTTACTGGGTTTGTATTACAATTCTCTTCATTCGGAGAAACTCAAGCAGGCTTACTTGGAGATGAAAGAACGGGCCCTAAAGCGAATTGAAATTATTTTGACTCGGGGGAATTTTGAGAATTCCTGGAAGGTCAAATCTCCTGCAAACAAGGCCAAGGCCTTACACAGTCAGATGGTCGGCGAAACCATTCACTTAATCCTCAACCCGCATGACGAAAAAATAGAAAAGCGAATCCAACGAGTCTCTCGGCAGATCAATCTCTTGATTGCAGCGGGATGATCTTACGAGGCCTGCGATGTTTAGCCCATGTCAGCGGGATCTTTGGGCTCGTTCATTTTCAGATCCTCTCATCAGGCTTCGGCGGTGATTTTCAACTCCACGGCCAAACCGTCTTGCGTTAGCGCCACCGGAACAACCCGTCTCCATTGCAAAACTGCCAAGTGATTTCTGAGTCTCCGATTCAAAAAATTGATTTCTTTAGGTGGCAATTATTCTGATGATAATAGCCGTCTTCAATAATCGGACTCCATGGTACAGACTTTGCTCAGTCTTTACTGTTCCTGCGTGCCGAGGCAAAAGCGGGAGTCCACCAACCAACAATCCTATGGAGTCGACAGATGGCGAAAACGACGAAAAAAGCAGCAGGCAAAAAACCAAAGGCAGCTAGCGACATTATTGGTCTAATTGAGCGAGACCACAAGCCGATCAAAGCTCTGATCAAGGTCATGAAGAGCGAAAAGGCGACTGTGGCAAAAAAGAAAGAAGCTTTCGCTAAGTTCGCCCCGACTTTGATCTCTCATGCTAAGCCCGAAGAGCAGGCTTTGTATGAAACGATGAAAAAAGAATCAGACATGAATGTGGAAGGTCTCGAAGGTGATGTGGAGCATGGTTTGGCAGATCAGCTTTGCATGGAACTCAAGCTTGAAAAAGACGACGACATGTTTGAAGCCAAAGTGAAAGTTTTAGCCGAAATGGTCGAGCATCATATTGAAGAAGAGGAAGAAGATATGCTCCCCTCTTTTAAACGCAATTCAACAAAGGAAGAACGAGCTGAGCTGGGTGAAAAGTATGAGCAGCTTCGAGCTCAGTACTTTTAACTGATTCGATTGTGTGATTTTCAAACATCGGTCTGAGATTTTAAGGAACCGAGATCTGCTGGCTTTGATTTTTTTTCGCCGCCCAAGGGCTGCTCGTTGTTTCAATGACTTAGTTCGAGCGATCAAATAACTTTTCGCATCCACAGTGGGATCATTTTGGCTCGGTTCCCGTTTTGCAGAGAGAGTTGATTTATATTTTCGGAGGAATTATGCGCCTACTTATCACGTTAATGGCCTTCATACTGGTTACGAGCGTTCAAGCCAAGATCGGAGAAAATTGCAAGGTTGTGAATGGATACTTCCAATGTGGGCCGAAGGGATCAACTTGTTTAGATATCAATGGTTATCTTCAGTGTGGACCTGAAGGTGCAACCTGCCAGAATATCAATGGGTATCCTCAATGCGGACCTCCAGGCTCTGACTGCCTGAATATCAATGGCTATCTTCAATGTGGACCTGAGGGTGCAACCTGCCAGAACATCAATGGTTATTTGCAGTGCGGTCAGCCCGGCGCTGATTGTTTGAA
>JAYTZS010000432.1:0-7368 GCA_043741885.1 Bdellovibrio sp.
CCACGGAAGAAAACTCGAGCTTTTGTTCTGGCAAGCGAGAGTGCATCCGAGTAAAGTTAAAGTAAAAAGCACGACGGCTTTCGGTCGAGTTCAAATAGAAAAATTCCTTCAACACATTGGCATCGTGGTCATAATAGCCGACTTCCAAACGAGAGCTGCCATTTTTGTCCGCTGTTTTTTGGAAAGTCATCGAATCCACTCGCAGAACATGAGCATCTTTCAGCAGCATGGCCGCTCTCAATTTTTGGTCGTTATCGACAAGCAAGTGATCACAGGCACGGCAAACATGAGCCGAGACATCATTCTCTTGCCCACATTTGTCGCATCGTTTGAAGCGAAACAGAAATCCGCACTCATGCAGAGTCCCCGAATTCCGCTCGGTGATGGCGCCTTTGCACTTGCGTCCGAAATGCTCCATCAGCTCGCCATCGGGATCGAGCAGACCCCAGAAGTGATTGATCAAACCACACTGCGGGCAAGGCACTTCAACTATAACCGACTGGCTGTTCGGTTTGTCTTCGCCGATTTCTGGCGAGTACAAATCATGCGATTGCCCCGTGTAATCCAGGATCAAACAATCCGTTTTCCCTGGGCTCAGGCGAAGTCCACGGCCAATGATCTGTTGGTACAAGCTAGCTGATTCCGTTGGTCGCAGAATCGCAATGACGTCCACATGCGGAGCATCGAATCCGGTCGTCAGCACGGAGACATTGACTAAAAACTTCAGCTTTCGATTTTTGAAGGCCTGAATAATCCTGTCTCGCTCTAGATCTTCTGTGTCGCCCACGACGAGTGCTGAGCTTTCCGTCGGAAGCGATGTCATGATCTCTTTGGCATGAGCCACCGAGCTGGTGAAAATCATCACGCCACTTCGCTCTTTGGAAATCTCAACAATGTTTAAAATGATCAGCGGGGTGATTCGCTTTTGATCCTCCAAAAGTTCTTCAATCTGAGCTGTTACAAATTGACCGGAGTTCGAACTGGATGAAAGTTTCAAACTGGAAAAATCATAACTGGCCACCGGCGAGTCAATTTGAATGGGCGGCGTGAGATATTGATTTTGAATCATGTATCTAGTTGAAAGATCGAAAATGCACTTTTGAAAGAATCTATCAGCCTCAGTTTGGCGAATATTTCGATGCGTGTTCCATTGGTAAATCCAACCAAACCCCAGACGATAAGGAGTCGCAGTTAAACCCAAAATACACAGCTCGGGATTGGCTTTTTGTAATTTTGAAATCACTTGAAAGTACTGGGTTCCGCTATCAGGCACAGGCACAGTCTTGTTCTCATTCTTGTTCTCATTCTCACAAGGCGAAGGCTCTGAAGTTTCCATAGAAACTCGGTGACATTCGTCAATTACCAGCAAAGAGAAATCAGCAAAAAAATCCACGGGGGCTCGCGCAATCGATTGGATGCTACCGAAGGACGTTTTTTGGCCTGTGTCTTTTCGGTTCAAGCCGGCCGAATAGATTCCCGCCGGCAAACCCAGACTGACATATTTGGCATGGTTCTGTTCCACCAGTTCGCGCACGTGGGCCAAAACCAAAACTCGTCCTTTGGCAATGCGAGCGAGCTCAGCGATGACCAAACTTTTACCGGCACCCGTTGGAAGCACAATCACAGCAGGCGATCGATCCTGTCGGAAATGCTTCAGAGTGGCTGAGACAGCATCACTTTGATAAGGCCGAAGCTTGTACATATTAGCGAGTTTACACTTGGAAAAAGCCTGGGGCTAGAAACAAACTGCAGATTTGATTTGTATCAAGTTGCTTCTGGCTCTCCATCTGCGTCAGTCAGGCCTAAAATTTCTTGGCAGATTTTCATTTGTAGCTCAATTGAACTTAAAGTTTTTGTAAGCTTGCGTAAATCCTGATCGTCTAGTTCTGTTTCCAGACTGCGAAGGACGAAAGGCTGCTTTTTCAACCATTGACCCTGCCGAGAAGCATAAGCTTCTGGAATTCCGGCTCGGAGAGCTGCCTGTTTGGCGTTTCCATCTTTGAGGTACTCGACAATAAATTTAAGAGTCTCTAAAGTGAGAAGTTTTCGGTGCGCTTTCAAGCGAGATGAAAAAGCCATTTGACGAATTCTCATGCGCGCCAACTTTCTGGTTCGTATTGAACAGCTTAGGCCAAACCGCTATCGTCACGCGAAGCCGGCGCTGGCTGAGAAACTTCATTATTGAGCTAAGATATGGCCGGTCATCATATTCATGCCACAAGCAAAATGAACCTCTCCGTCTTTTAGAATTCCCAAATCCACTGTCACTTCTTTGTTCAGTGGAAGAGCCTTGCGGATCTTTTTTTCTTTCACTTGGATCTCAGTGGCACAGGTGTCGTCCGTTTTCCGAGTGATTTTTAGAACAACATGCGTGCCTGATTTGACTTTGATTTCTTTGGGTTCAAATCCTTTTTCGGTGACGAGCAGGGGAATGCTTTGAGTCACCTCACCAGGCAAAGCAGAGGCTGTTGAAGCCATTAGGAATAAGAGCAAAGCTTGTAAAATATTTTTCATATCCGTTTCCTCGGTGCTGTAAGTTGCCTAGTTTTATCTTTTCAGGAAAGACCTGGAATGGAATACTATGCAAAGGTAGACCTGAAAAGAGAAGGAAAAATAGAATTCATTGATGAAATTGCCTAAAATGCTTCTCTTGTTTTCAGTGCTATTGTCAAGTGCAAATGGGTGGGCCCATGGGGGACATATTCATTCTCCTAAAGTCGCCGAGGTGCCACAAAACTCAGCTGTTCAGCAGGTCAGCCAGTTGTATTTGCAGATTGTGAAAACACTCTTTCAGCGCACCTGCTTCGATTGCCATGCAGATCAGGTTCGTCATCCATGGTATGAAAATTTTCCTGGAGTGCATCAGTGGATGGACCGAGACATGCGAGAAGCCAAGCAGCATATTGATATGCGGCCTGACTTTCCGTTTCGCAGTCATGGCACGCCGTTGGAGGACCTGGAGGCCATCGCCCGTGAAGTCGCTGGTGGAGAGATGCCACCGCTGGCTTATCGTTGCATGCACCCGGAAACAGGCTTAAGCCAAGCTGAAAAAGAGATCATTGAGAAGTGGGTTGTAGACTCTCAGAAAATTCTGAGGGCACAGTGAGGATCAGTGAGAATCAGTGAGGATTTGAGTTCTTGAGGGTCACAAGTTTCGACAGTCCCATTAAGTTGCAAGTCTGAACATCCTGAACCTGCCAAGAGTGTTTTAAAATATTTTCTTCGAAACTGAATTCAGAATGAAAACCAATTCGGTGAGCAAGAGCTCCGACAGATTGCTCAAGACACCACCAAAAACGACTGCCACTGAAGTGATTTAAAATAAAAATAGTTCCATCTGGTTTGCAGACCCGGCGAATCTCAGCCACAAATTGATCAGGATTTGGCGTCACTGATAAAACATAGGGAACCGCCACACAGTCAAAGCTATGATCAGCGAAGTTCATTCGCTCGGCATCCATAGAAAAAAGCTCAATGTCTCGGTCAGGGAGGGCCTTGGCTCGAAGGCGTGCGATCTCTAGCATTTCATCTGACAAGTCAATTCCAACAATTTTTGTGTTTTCTGAAAATTGGTTCAAAGTCAGGCCAGTTCCGACGCCAACCTCCAACAAAGATGCGGGAGCCAATTCATTGACTCGCTTGGTGAGTTCTTTGCGTCCGGGTTCCAACACAGCGCCAAAAACCTTGTCATACAGAGGCGCGTAGAACCGGTAGGTGCGAGCCACGTTTTCTGCTGACATTTGAGATTTTTCCATTCGCCAACTCCTGATTCCGGATTGAACACATTCTTTGCAAGACATAGCGTTTTTCAACACAAAAGTGAATGAAAAAGTAGGTGAAGAGTTTGGCCAAAGCATGCATGGCTCTTGCCGGAGCACTGGATTCGCCTATTTTATGCCTATATTATTCAGCCTTGGATTCAGGATCTGGCTCATCTTTTTCGTGGTTTTGCATGAGCTCAGCCCAAGGACGGAAGCGCTCCGAAGAACTCAAAAGAACTTGAACCACCGCCAAAAGTGGCACGCTGAGAAACATTCCCGCCATCCCCCACATTCTTTCGCCAGCAAAAAAAGCCACGTAGGTGACTAAAAAATTCAAGTTGAGATGTCTGCCAAGAAGTTTGGGTGCTAGAAAATGATCTTGAATGCTCGATACGGCCCAAACCAAAAAAAACATAATTGCAATCGATTGCGCCGAGTGACCTTCGGCAGCAGCCAAGGCCAGCGGCGGCGCAATGCCAAACAAGAATCCAATCACTGGTATGAGGGTGGAGACTCCTAGAAAAAGAGCTGCCGTCAGAGAGTACTGAAGTCCAAACACTCGTAAAATCACAAAATCCACAGCAGTGACGATCAGGATGACCATCAAGCGAGCTGCCAAAAATTTCTCGAGAATCGCTGCTGAAGAGTCAATCAAACTGACCTGATCAGTCGATTTATAAAATTTAAAAATTCGCTCGGCTGATGCACGAATGTGATTTCGCGATCCCAGCATAACGACGGCAAAAAACAACATCAAGCCAAATTCAGCTCCGATTGAGAAAGCTGCCATTAGACCTTCCATCACATAATGGACTCCAGCAGAAGCTTCACTGGTGATTTTCTCAATCGGCGAATCGATACCGAGCTGATCCATCAGACTCTGAAGCCAAGGTATCGCAAAAATCCCGTGGACTTTGTTCGTCACCGACTCTTGGATCTTCGGCCAGTCTCCCGACATAGAATGAATCTCAGAAACGACGGTCCCGGCAATCAACAGCATTGGAAGGATCAGCAGTAAAGTTGCCACCGCCAAACAAACCCACTCAGGAATCTTGTGCCTCTTTAGAAAACGGATCAGAGGCATCAACAGCAAGGCGAAAAGAATAGCTCCGAACAAGGTCACAAGAAAACGTTTAGCTTCAATAAATCCCCAGATAGCCACGGTGAGAGCCGCTAAAACAATCAGAACATTGGAAATCTTTTGCTTCTGCTGTTGGCCGCGGTTCACCGGAGGTTCAATTTCGATTTCGTTTCGGATAGAGCTCATGGAGTCTAGCCTCGCTTTCAATTTGAGTTCAAGTTCAAGTTCAAGTTCAAGTTCGAAGATAGATCCGCTTGATTTTAACGACAAGATGTTTTGCTCAGCTAATCACCTCTACCAATCGCAGCAGGCGAATTTTTCTTGATAGACTGTTGCAAACTGAAAGTGGGAAGCGAGTTGCGGACGATTCTTGGGGCGTTTTTCCGCGCCTGGGTCGGACTTTGGGGGAGTGGGAGTGGGAGTGGGAGTGGGAGTGGGAGTGGGAGTGGGAGTGGGAGTGGGCACGGGAAAGGAGATCTTGGCTACTTCCTCGGGCCGTGACTTTTTGCAGGGCTCGGCGGGGTGAAGTAGGAGACTAGGCTTTCAACTTAAGCTGGAGGCTTTTTTCTAATTGCCATTGCGGCTTCTGATCTTGTGAAAATTTTCGATCGGCAGGACTGAAGCTGACGGTATAATTTACGGCTTAATTTTGCCGTAGAGATGAGAACTTTGTCTTGAGAATTTCCTTTCCAGCTCTGAGTTCATCTTGAGACAAAGGAGTGACTCGGAATTCTATCTAGCACTAAGAGTTTGCCTTTATTTTAATTTCCGATTTTAGATTTATTCTTCGATCAAATTTTTGAGCTTCTCTTCCTGCACAAACATTTTTGTCTTTTGATTATTTTTCGATTTTTGATTCAATTTGTCGTTATTTTTTTAATTTCTTTTTCTTTACTCTTCGCCTTTTTCTTTTCTTTCTTCTTGACTGATTATTTCGCTTCTCAGCTATGCATGAGAGGCAAAATATTTTAAGTTTTGAAAACTTCCTCGACTAGTCTCGCCATCGCATAGGGGCGATGGCCTGAAGCGCTTACAATGGTGATTTAAAATGCGTGTGCGAATGTTGGAAAATCTGTTCTCAGAAACCTATGCTACTAATACTCAACTGAAATTAAAAAGAGGTATTTCATGCAGCAGTCTGATTTCATACCCTCAAATAAATGTAAAAAAGAACACGGTGGCTCGCTGCTTGTCGGGAAAAGAAAAGGGCGTCGCGCGCTTTCAACCCTACATCCGATTCATCTAACCCTAAAGTCCGATCTGACAGGTATTTTCAATCCAGGGAATCGAAGCCTAGAACAATTGCTTCGAACTACAGCTGAGAAATTTCAAATCCGCATTTACAAGACAGCTTTGAATTGGTCCCACATCCACTGTGTGATGAAGATTAAAGACCGCAAGGATTACAATGCCTTCATTCGCCTACTGACATCCGCTCTTGCTCTCAAAATACGAAAACACAAAAACTTCACGGGCGTGGTCTTCACTCTTCGACCGTTCACAAGAATTCTCAACTGGGGACGAGACTTCAAGAATGTTCTCTCCTATGTAGTTCTCAATCAGCTCGAATCCTTTGGCTTGTTGATCCGACCTAAGAAGAAGGCGGCAAAAACGTCAAAGACGGGGGCGATGAAGAAATCGGAAAAGAAGAAAGCGCCAGCATGAGGTGGAAATGGTCCTCCTCAGTTCCAATTCCGTAAAAACCATTTCCCAATAGCGCACTCTCTCGGTGGCATTTAATTCGCCACAATCAGTGACGGAATACGAGAGCTGAGAAAAAGTTGGACAGCTGTAAATTATCTTTTCACTGCCTGTGGGAGCTGGGGGTGGAGTGATATTCGCAGATTCTCTTTCCTGCCATGAGTGACGAGCCCAGAAGTTTTTTCCAAGGGAGCCTGAATTTATGAAATTTCGCCTACGAGCTGTCTTAGGTTTGCTCACTTTTCTTTTGAGCTCAAGTGGCTTGGCTGAGAGCTTAGATTTGCAAAATCTGATTGCTCAAAAAATAATGATCTTGGATCGACCGCTCTTAACGTTTCATTACCGACAGTGGAACAAGGATCCCACATTAGCACCAGAGGCCCTCGATCTAGTTAAACGGGCTACGGAGGATTCTTTTCGCGTCGATTTAGATCATGACTCTAATATGGTGGGGCCTGGACTTTATTCCAATCGCACAAGTTTTCAGTATCAACCCGCACTAATTCCGATGCTATCAGCGCAGAAGTCCCTCGATTTCAAAGCCGCGATGATGTGGGAGTGCAGACTCAACCAACCCCAAGTGAAGACTCTATGATCAGAGCTCCATTGAAGATTCTGGCTGTCGCACTTGTTTGCAATTTGCTGCCGGTCTCTGCATTTTCTTTGGTTGGTGGAGTTGAATTTGATCCCACTACGAGTGACCTCACAGCTCAGAAAATCGCCTCTCACACGGTGGTTTTGTTGAACACTCAAAACGCGGGCACTCATAGCCGCTGTTCAGCGACTTTGCTCTCACCTCATGTCGCTCTTACGGCTGCTCACTGT
>JAYTZS010000433.1:0-7367 GCA_043741885.1 Bdellovibrio sp.
CAAAGAAAGTGTGCAAAATTGCTTGCTTCGACTGCTCAATATCAAGGCGATCTCTCGTATCGATGCTTCCGACGCCTTGGCAATGGCGACTTTCCAGGCTTTTCATCTCACGAATCCCTTGCATCGGCGGGGGCTTTCAGGACAAGCTGTTGATCTGTAGTTCATCTATAACTGACCTTTAACCGAGGTTCGAATGATTGCCCAATTAAAAGGAAAACTGATCGAAGTCACAGCTGAGACAGCTGTACTGGATGTTGCTGGAGTCGGCTACGAATTGCAATGCTCCCTCAACACTTTGGCCGAATTGCAAACCGAGATGATGGGCGGAACGGGGGCGACTTTTAGATCGGATTCTCGATCGGCTTCTCGACTGGCTTCTCGAGAAGTCACTCAAGTTTATACTTACACTCATGTCCGAGAAGATGCCTTGCAGTTGTTTGGCTTTTCGAGCAAAACCGAAAAGCAATTGTTCACCACCTTGCTGAAAGTGAACGGGATCGGCCCTAAGATGGCTTTGAATATTGTCTCCGGCGCCAGTGTCGATCAGATTTTAATGATGATTGAAAGTGAAGATGTCAAAGCCCTATCGAAGCTTCCAAAGGTCGGTAAAAAAACCGCAGAGCAAATGATTCTCACGCTCAAAGGCAAGTTGGTGATTCAATCATCCGATGCAAAATCCTCGGTAGTCTTGTCGAAACAGCTGTCTTTGCCGCATCAAGAAATTTCTTCGGCTTTGATTAATTTAGGATTTCGCTCTCAAGATGTTGAAAAAGTGGTGTCTCAAATGGCCAAAGGGATAGATCTGCAGGATGGAATCCGGCAGGGCTTAGCAGCTCTAACCTCCGTGTGACCGGCTATTTGATTTTTTTGGCAGTGATGTTCGCAGAAGTTTGAAACGGAGTTTTTCATGCCACCAATTTTTGAAAACGAAGATCATGAAGTTCTTGGAGCCGATATCTCCAAATCCGCCCGTGATCATCTGTCCAAAGAAACTTTAGAAGGCGAAGGCTCTTGGGAAAATATTTTAAGACCTCCGACCTTTGATGAATTTCCTGGGCAAGATGACGTCAAAGAAAAGCTGAAAGTTTTTGTTCAAGCTGCCAAAGGTCGCTCTGAACCTTTGGATCATGTTTTGCTGAGTGGGCCTCCAGGTTTAGGAAAGACGACTCTGGCAAATATCATCGCTCACGATCTCGGAGTGGATTGCAAAGTCACTTCGGCTCCGGCACTGGATAAAAAAGGCGACCTGGCAGCTCTATTGACCTCGCTAAAGCCATTTTCGGTGTTGTTTATTGATGAGATTCATCGCTTGAGTCGGGTTGTTGAAGAGTACCTTTACACAGCCATGGAAGATTACTATCTCGACATTGTCACAGGTGAGGGCTTAGGGGCGAGGTCGATGAAATTTCAGTTGGTGCCCTTCACTCTCATCGGTGCCACGACCCGGGCTGGACTGCTCAATGCGCCGTTTCGCGATCGTTTTGGAATCACTGAACGTTTGAATTTTTACGATAAAAAAGCTCTTGAACAAATTCTGGTTCGCTCAGCGTCACTGTTAAAAATTGAAGCTCATGAGACTGGACTGAGTGAAATTGCTAAGCGATCCAGAGGCACTCCTCGAATTGCCAATCGCTTGCTAAAGCGAGTTCGAGATTACGCTCAAGTCAAGGGCACCGGAGTGATCACTGCCGACATTGCTTCCTATGCTCTGAATCAATTGGGAGTCGATCAAATGGGACTGGATCCCATGGATCGTCGTATTCTCGAGCTGATTGAAAATAAATTTCAAGGTGGGCCGGTCGGGATTGAAACAATGGCGGCGGCGTTGGCTGAAGACAAAGAGACTCTTGAAGAAGTCTATGAGCCTTTTTTAATTCAAGAAGGTCTGCTACAAAAAACTCAAAGAGGCCGAGTGATCACTGCTTTGGCAAAAGAGCATCTGCAAAAACATTGAGAGGTCTCTAATCTCGTTTAGACTGTGCCCTTAAGCTGTTGCTTCAAACCAAACTCTGTCACGGCTTGGCCATTCAATTGAACATCAGCAAAAATTTGCTCATTTTGAGAAATCCTCGGGAGCAAGCGGTGAAACACGTGATACTGAACGGCTGCATTGACGAAGGGGAGCATTCGCCCACCGAGCAGTTTCAAGCGGTATTCGATGTCTGTGTCTTCTCCCGTACCAGCACCCTCATACCGCACATCAAAGCCGTTGATTTGGATCAGATCTGATCGGTGCACTGAAAAATTGCAACCCACGATCCCACGTTCTTTTCGATTGGCCCACTTGCGCAGCCACGGTCTTTGAAAGTGCAGGCCTTTCACTCCGTTGTTGTCTTTCATGTAAAGTCCGGTAGGTAGAATCCACCAAAGATTTTTTTCAATAAATCCGTTTCGTACTTTTTCTGGAGTGAGCATCCGAGATACCCACGGCGTCAGATCCATTCTCCGTCCACACAACACAGTTTGTGGTTGGCGATTCTCCACGTGCTCGCGAACGAATTCAGGATGGGGAAGGCAATCTTGATCAAGAAAAATAATATATTTGCTCCGACAAAAATGGATTCCCCAGTTCAAGATTCGATTTTTTCGGAAGCCCAGATCAGCATGCCAGATGTGCCGAGCTGGAATTTGCAAAGTGTTCAAATGATCCTGCACATGTTGAACCGCTTCGGCGCGAGAGCCGTCATCGCAAATAAGCAATTCGAAATCATCAAAGCTCTGCCGAACCAAGGCAGCAAGGGTCAAATCTAAGACAGCCGTGTTGTTGTAGAATGCGATAGAGACGGCCACAGCGGGTGGTTTTCCAGAAGCTCTTTTTTTGGCTACTGAGTTTTCAAAGACTTGAATTGAGTTCACCTGGCTTTCTCTTTCTCGACTGTTTCTTTTTGTTGCAGTTCTTTCTGTTGCAAAGTCGCTTTGACCTCAAGCATTTTTTTCTCGGTCAAAGGGTAAAGCAGTAAAATCGCACCAGCTAGAAGAAAAAAGAATCCGACCCCAGGTCCAAATGCAAGTCCCAGTCGGGTCATTGTATCTTTATCTGGAAAAGATACATTGGCCCAGTCAAGAAAGAATCCGGCTAGCAAAACGGCGAAAGCTCGAGAAAATTTTCCAGAAAATTTCCACAATCCAAAATACAAACCAAATCGTTCCTTGTGAAAGAGGTAATGATCATAGTCAATCACATCAGTCAGAACTGAATCCAATAAAACCGCACAACCGACGACTAGTCCGCTAAGACCAGAGGCCCAGATATAGGCTGCTTGCACGTCTCCGGCCGGTAGAAAAGGATAAATCAGACAATTGGTCATGCCGATGAGACCCGCCCCTAAAACAAGCGCCCATTTGCGTCCCATTCGTCGACCAATCCATAACCAGACAGGCACGCTCGCGCTAAAAATCAGCAAAAACAAAAGCAGAATATTTTGAATCTCAATTTCTGACAGTTCCAAACGCATTCGATAATAATAAAGCGCCATCGAGGAATTTAAAGTCAGAGCAATGTTCATCACCAGATTTGCTAACAGCAGAATAAAAAAAGGCCGGTTGCTGAAAGCTTGAAACAGTGGATGCCGATCTAAAAATCGAGAGGTGGGAAAAGACAAAGTTAAAGGCGAAGTTAAAGGCGATACAAGTTTTTCTGTCACAGATAGTTTCTGTATAGGTGGGGGCGCCAGGGATCCTAGAAATGCCACCGTGAGCACGACCATGGCAACCAGCCAACTGGCATGCCCGTAAGCGCCCAACTCAGTGCGAGTCAGAAAATATCCTGGAATCGCAATCCCTAGCACTCCGCCGATGTTAGCAAACACCAAGCGCCAGGCAATGAACCGGGACCGTTCGTCTCGATTAGAGGTGTAATCGCCAACCATCGCCGAATAAGGAATTGAAAACAAAGTGTGTGACGAGTTAAAAACCAAACTCATCAGTAGAAGGTAAATCCATTTTGAATTTGAAGTTTGCATCGCCATCGAAGGCGGGTGATAAAGCGCAACAAGCGCAAGGCTTGTGGCAATGGATCCGGCTAGGACAAGATGGATTCGAGTACCTTTTTGGTTTTTAAACTCATCGGAGATGCGGCCGATCCAGGGGTCAATTGCGGCATCCCATAAAATGGAAATCGACAAAGCAAGCCCCACCCAAGCTGGGGCTAAGCCTAAATCTTTCGAGTAGAAAACAAGCAAATGCAGTCGAATGAAAAACTCAACCGAGTTCACTCCGCTTTCAACACTGCCATAGAGAATTTTTTGCGTTAGTCCCCGCACGGATTCACCTCGGTTCCGGCGAATCTTAGCGGAAAAGGAAGTGCGGTCAATTTGCATCAGCTAGAGCGTGGCATCATTCGCCCGCGCCCACAGTTTTAGGCAATTTTTTTGATTTGCTCGAGCTTGTTTTTCATAGATGAGTTCTCATGCAGAAGCTTTTGATTTTCTTGATTGAGCTGAATTAACTTGCGCCTGAGAACACCGATCTCCTCTGCCATTTGCGGAGACGATCCCGAAACTGGTGAGCCGACAAAAGCAGCTGCCGTTTGAGTGGCAGTAGTGGCTTTGGAAATAGATCCAGTATCAGCACCCGAATTGGTTTCTTTGTTGACGTGAGCGCCGGTTTCCAGCCCCTTCCCCAATCGATCTTCGATATTTTCGGGAACGGTCATCTCGGAGTCAAATTTGTCAAACTTTAAGCTTCCTTCAGCTTCCATTTTGCGAATCTCAGAATAAAGCTTCATGATCCCAGCCGAAGTTTCGCCAGATGTGGGAATTTTTTCTTTTAATGTAGTTTCAATTACGCGCTTCTCTTTGAACGTCATGACGGCCATAAAAGCTTCGTACTTTTCAGGCGGCAGGCCTCCGATCAGCATGGCCAGTTGAATGGCTTGAATTCGAGGAAAGATCTCGGCCAAAGAATCAGCTGGCCAGGTCAGAATTTTGTCGATGGTTAAAAGTCGCTTACGGACTTCAGATTCCCAAAGCGGATTTTCATCAGCAATTATTTTTAGAAATTTTTCTTGTTTGTCTTTGCCTGTGGTTTCGATCAAATTCAAAAGCTGCTGAAACCCACCTTTTTTTCGATAACGATCAATCATACTCATTTGAATTGGCTCCTCTGGCGCAAAAGGTTGCAGTCCTTGTATCGACAGAAAAAGAGTTTTGTTCAAGCGAGAAACAGTGAGATATTAAAGTGAGATATTAAAGTGAGATTTTACAGAGGACCCGTCTCAACTTGAGCCGACTCAGTGAGCGTCTTGGCAAGCATATTCAGCTCGATCCGGATAAGGATTGCGACTGATCAGCACGCAGTTTTTATAATAAAATTCCCAGGCGCGAAAAGGACGCGAGTCGGGCGAGCGGTGATCCATTGTGAAACCTTCGGCAGCATAGGCAGCAGCCCTTGGATGGGCGCTATTTTGCCGCGACTCAAGTTTGCTCAGTGAAGAAGTCGAAGATGAAGAACAAGCAGAAAAAACAAACAACATAAAGATAAAAGAAGCAAATAAAACCAATGGATCGACAAACGACAAGCTTCCATCGATTCGATCATGTTTAATTTGACCTTTTCTCAATCTCACGCAAATAATCTCCTGCATGTCAGTAACATCTTCTCGGAATAAAATGGCGAAAGCTCACCCAGCAATCGAAGTGCATGTGACGCGTGGAAATTTGACCGAAAGTGTCCACCTAGTTGACGCTGTGATAGTCGATTCAAAAGCGCAACCCCTGTTTGGTTTTGGTGCTTGGGAAAAAGTTCTGACCTTTCCTCGCTCGACGATCAAAATGATACAAGCCCTCCCTTTGGTAGAAAGTGGAGCCTATTCGGATTACGGATTGACCCCGTCGCATTTAAGTTTGGCTTGCGCTTCTCACAATGGTGAGGTGGAACACACAGAGCTGGTGCTTTCTTGGCTAGAACAAATAGGCTTGCAAGAAAGCGATCTGGTGTGCGGCCCTCAAATGCCTTACGATCTATCCACTGCTCATCAGATGATTCGAAATGAAAAGCCATTTTGTCGTCGACACAACAATTGCTCTGGAAAACATGCTGGAATCGTTTCATTTTTGAAAAAAGAAAAACTTCCTATACAAAATTATGGAAATTACGACCATCCTCTGCAGCAAAAATTTCGTCAGATTTTAAGCGAAGTCAGCGGTGAGAGTATTGCCCAGGCACCTTGGGGAGTCGATGGATGCGCCATACCCACTTACGGAATGAGTCTTTTGGGAATGGCGAAAGCCCTGTCTGTCTTCCTGTTGGATCAGCCGCAACCCACAGAACGACAACAAGCTTTAAAAACAATACGTGATGCTGTATTGTCTCAACCTTTTTACCTTGGTGGAACCAATGACTTTTGCACCGATGTGATTGCAGAAGCCCAAGGCCGCTGTTTCGTAAAAGCTGGAGCTGAGGGAGTCCACGGAGGAGCAATTTTTCAATCTGGTTTGGCCTTTGCGCTCAAAGTAAGAGATGGCAACAGTCGAGCTTCCAAAGTTGCACTGTCGAAAATCCTACAAACTTTTCAAGGACTTTCGGACAGTCAGTTTATGAAGCTTTCTCGACACACCGAGACCCCCATTCTGAACACAGTTGGTGAAACTGTGGGAAAAATATTTGTTCCTGCCCCCTTGATCGGTTAATCTCAAGCTTCCATGTTTTTACAAAAAACAATTCGCAAGCGCACTCAAGTTCACGGAATTGGAATTCACTCAGGCCAGCCCTGCACTTTGACTTTCGTTCCATCGCCTCCCAACACGGGGGTGCATTTTGTGCGCGCAGATCTACCGGATAAACCCTCTCTTCGAGTTCACGCAAGCGAGGTTTCAGCGACTGGTTACGCAACGACTTTGGGCGGTCCCGAATTTTCCGTGTCCACCGTCGAGCATTGCATGTCCGCTCTCTCAGCTCTTCGAATAGACAACATTTCTATTGAACTGGATGGCCCTGAAATTCCCATTTGTGACGGCAGTGCCAAAGATTTTTTAGAAGCACTTCATAAAGTCGGCATGGTGGAACAAGATCAGCCCCGCCGCTATTGTTACATCACCGAGCCAATTTATTTTTCTGAGGGCGAAAAGCAAGCTTATATTGTTCCCTATCATGGACTTCGCGTGACAGTGACAATCGATTTTCCGCATCCGCAGATTGGCAAACAAAAATTTGATATTGATGTGAATGACCAGTCCTTCACTCGAGAAATTGCTGATGCTCGGACTTTCGGCTTTTTAAAGGATGTTGAAGCTCTCCAAGCTCGGGGTTTGGCCTTAGGTGGAAGTCTCGACAACGCTATCGTTTTAGACGATCACAGCATTTTAAATCCACAGGGGCTTCGCTTTGTTGATGAGTTTGTTCGGCATAAAACCTTGGACGCGCTCGGT
>JAYTZS010000434.1:0-2574 GCA_043741885.1 Bdellovibrio sp.
TGGTTAGAAGCTGATCATGGTGGTTTTAAAGGAACAGTTAAAGATCTTCCAACTCGCGAAGAGATTACTGTGCCGACCGAAGAGAATATGATTGTAGAATACTATTCACGATAATTCCTGGGGGAATATGAGCATGCAAGAACACTATTATAAGTTTTGGAGAGAGATGATCAAGCCTAAGGGTTTTGAGATTGATCGTGAATCTCTTCGAGATGATTATGCGAAAATCATTGTGCGTCCCCTTGAAAAAGGTTTCGGCGTTACAATTGGAAATTCACTTCGTCGTATTCTTTTAAGTTCGATGATGGGATCTGCGGCTTCAGCTGTAAAGTTTGAAGGCGTTCTCCATGAATTCACCACGATCCCCGATGTTCTTGAGGACGTGACTGATATTATTTTGAATTTAAAAGAAGTTCGTTTCCGTCAATATACTTCTGAGCCTTTATTGTTAAAAATTAACAAAAAAGGACCAGGAAAAGTAACGGCTGCGGATATTCTGACAAGCGATAAAATTGAAGTTTTAAATCCTGAGCAGCACATTGCGACTTTGGGTGCGAATGGCAATTTTAATGCTGAAGTCATGGTGACTTTCGGTCGTGGTTACATGCCGACAGAAATCCGTGAAGAAGAATTACCTATCGGCTTTATCGGTATCGATGCGCTTTACAGCCCGATCCGTAAAGTGAACTACAGTGTATCAAGCGCACGTGTCGGTCAAAGAACTGACTATGATGCTTTAGCATTAGAAGTTTGGACAGATGGTTCTTTGAAGCCTGACGAAGCAGTGGCTTTGGCTTCTAAAATCATGAAAGAGCAATTGCAGATTTTCTTGACCTTCGACGAAGCGATGGAGCCTGCAGAGGAAAAGAAGGATTCATCTTCTCCGAAGTTGAATGATAATCTTTATCGCTCTGTAGATGATCTTGAGCTTTCGGTTCGATCAGCCAACTGTTTAAAGAACGCTAACATTCGCTATATCGGCGAATTGGTGACTCGTTCTGAAGCGGAAATGCTGAAAACGAAAAATTTTGGTCGAAAATCATTGAATGAAATTAAAGAGATTCTGTCAGAGATGGGACTCGGTCTTGGAATGAAGATCGACGGTTGGCCACCTCCAGGATGGGATCCAAACATTCCTCCACAAAAAAGAGAACATCAATAATAGAGGTCGCTTATGAGTTCGCATAGAAGAAGTACACAATATTTTTCACGCGCTTTCGGGCCTCGAAAAGCTTTGCTTAGAGGTATGATGATTTCTTTAGTTGAACACGGTCGTATTAAAACGACCGTTCTTCGCGCTAAAGAAGTTCGTCGTCAAATTGAAAAAGCCATCACACTTGGAAAGAAAGGCGACGTCGCTACACGTAGACTATTGATGTCTCGCCTTCCTAATGAAGCAGCTGTGAACACGATCATCACTGATATTTCGAAACGGTTTGAAGCTCGCCCGGGTGGTTACACTCGCGTGATTAAAATCGGACGAAGACCTGGTGACACGGCTGAAATGGCTTTCTTGGAATTCGTAGATTATGATTTTGAGAAGAAAGATAATTTGAGCAAGAAAGACGAAGCCGCTAAGAAAAAAGAAGACGCTAAGGCACGTAAAGTGACGGCGCGAGCGGCTGCTAAACATAAGAAAAATGTTTCGCAAATGCAGAAAAAATCTCGTGCGGCCAATGCGGCAAGAGCAAAAATGTAATCTGTCTTTTTTACTGGAAACTGGATGAATGTTTAATGTTAGGCCCGCTTGCTACAACTCGCGGGCCTCATTATTTTTAGGGACGTTTTTTGAATAATTATCTGAGAGGGACTTCCTGTGTCGGCTCACTTAAAAGCATTGTTTGGTGTTTTATTAGCAGGGGCTATCCTTGCAGGCATTTTTTTTGCGTTCCTCTACAAACCAAAGTCTGAAGAAGCGGCCCCTAGCATCGATTTGGTTGAACAAATGCGAGTCAGTGGCATCCCTGAGATCAAGGCTCCGGATTTGACGGGGAAAGAGTTTGATATTTCAGCCTTTAAAGGAAAAATTCTGATAGTTAATTTTTGGGCCTCTTGGTGTGAGCCTTGTGTCGAAGAGGTGCCCTCGTTAATGTCGCTGGTAAAGCAGCTGGATGGGCAGGTTGAGCTCATTGCCATCTCTGGAGATAGTGATAAGGCTGAAATTATGTCCTTTCTAAAGTCATTTCCGGGGCTTCAGGGGCCCCATATCACTTTGTTATGGGATCAGGATAAGTCGCTTGTTAAAAATTTCGGTATTGAGCGATTGCCGGAGACCTTTATTGTCGGTCGGGATGGGAAACTGGTTAAAAAAGTGGTCGGCAGCGTTCGCTGGGATCATCAGGAAAGTGTCAGTTATTTTAGAGATCTGATTCAAGCACCTTGAACTTGTAAATTCTGAGGTTTGAGTTGGCGGTACGGGGGAACGATTCAGGATTTATAGCGGTTCAGAATATCTTCATTACTATACAAGGGTAACCCTAGGTATTGTTGATGATCCTATTCAGCATTATTCTTTTATCTGTGCCGATGATATCGTTGATATTTTATCAATAGATCCACCTGAGATAGAAAAGA
>JAYTZS010000435.1:0-7354 GCA_043741885.1 Bdellovibrio sp.
TCAAATTTTTCTCAACCCGCAAATGAACAACTTGGTGCTTAATTCCAGTTTTACATTTCTGCAAACAGTGCGCCGGCAAAGCTTGTCTCGAGAGCAGTTTTTTTCAAGCGAAGAAATGCTACAGATCTTGAAAAAGCCAACTTCAGCAACGTCTTTGCTAGAGGGCCACAGGCCAGCCAAAAAACCCAATATTGTCATCATCATCGTTGAAAGCCTATCGCTTGAATTCATTGGTAAAGCCAATTCTGGAAAAGGCTACACACCTTTTCTAGATTCCCTGTCTAAAAAAAGCCTTTTCTTCAATCATGCATATGCCAATGCTCGCCGCTCAATCGAAGGAATTGGAGCCATCGTTGGCGGAGTTCCAGCTCTGATGAATGAACCCTTTATCAGCTCTCAGTATCTCACTAATTATTTCTTAGGTTTAGGAAGTTTGCTCGAGCCGCAAGGCTACCACACAAGTTTCTTTCACGGGGCTCAGCCTGGCTCGATGTATTTCGATCAGTTTATACGAAGTGCTGGAATCAAAAATCACTTCAGTCTGAACAATTATCCTCGTCCCAGCGAAACCGACGGAACATGGGGAGTTTGGGACGAACCTTTCCTGCGCTGGATGAATCAAAATCTCAGTTCATTTCCACAGCCTTTCGTCTCAACAGTTTTCACTTTGACCTCACACAATCCATTCAAACTGCCGTCTGGATTCGAAGGAAAGTTTCCTTCAGGAACGGATGAAATCCACCCAGTTGTTGGCTACACCGACTACGCCATTCGAAAATTTTTTGAATCCGCTGAAAAAGAGCCCTGGTTCCAAAACACAATTTTCATCATCACGGCTGATCACACTTACAAACCTGTGCTCCCCGAGTACAATCACGAAGTCGGAGCTTACCAAATTCCGCTAATCATTTACTCTCCAGGATTTGCGTTGCCGGCTGTGGACACTACGGAAGTGGTTCAACAAATTGATATCTTGCCGACGATTTTGGACTTAACAGCGGTTGAAACAAAAGAACGAAATTATCTAGGGCAATCGGTGTTTGTGCCGGGCGATCGCTCAGCGATTTGTTTTACCAATGGCAATTATCTGCTTCTCGCTCAAGATTACTTCGTACGCCATCCTTCAGGTGGAGACTTTCAGCTGTATTCCATGCTCGATCCCTTCGAGAAAACGCCGCTGAATGAACCTGTCGAAAGAAAAAGAGAGCTGATTGATCGTCTCAAAGCGAGCATTCAGTATTTCAGTTCAGGAATGTGGGACAACAAGCTTTACTACCCATCTGGGCATTAAATTTCCTAATGGGCCATAGCGCTTGAACTTTAAGCACAGTGATGGCAAAACTTTCCTCACATGAAATTGTTTTTTGAACCGGCTACGCCTGAGCACCAGAAGCGCGAAAAGGCCAAAGCCCGAGAGCTGCGAAGCACTCAGTGGTGGCGGCAAGAGGTTGGCAAAGGCGTTTGCTATCACTGCGAAAACAAGTTCACTCCTGCCGATCTGACCATGGATCATTTGATCCCGGTGGCCCGAGGTGGGAAATCTGATAAAAAAAACTGTGTCCCTTGTTGCAAAGACTGCAACACCAAAAAAGGAAATCAAACTCGTGCGGAGATGGCCATGGATGTGCTGACATCAAACCTTCAAAAACAGTCAGATTCCGACGAACCGCGGGATTCTGGCGAATAATCGTGCAATTAACGCGTCGTGCGACAGTGTGCTGGACTTTGTGCTTGCGTCAACGCGCTGTGTTCATATTTCCTAGAAGTTGATTCATCTAAAATAAAGGATTCTCTCACGTGAGTAATAAAATCACAAAAAGTAGCACTGCAGAGTACTTTGCAAAGAATCTGCAGCAAGTCGGCTTCTCATCTCCGTTAAAAGCGGTTTTAACGACTTTGAAAGAGTCCGTCGATAACTCGCTTGATGCTTGCGAAGAAGCGGGAATTTTGCCAGAGATCGAAGTTCAAATTCAAAGAGTTGGAACAGGTTCTTCAAAGAACACCGATTTGATTCGTATCACTGTCGAAGACAATGGCCCCGGCATCGAACCGGATAATTTGGCCAAAGTTTTTGGCGAGTATTTGGCATCGTCGAAATTTGGTCGCGGTCAATGCTCACGAGGCCAGCAAGGCATCGGAATTTCAGCCGCCACCACATGGGCCCAATTGACCAATGCCAAAGGTGCTTTCGTGATCAGCAAAACTCCAGGCATGAGAAAAGCTCTCAAGGGCCAGGTTGATGTGGACATCAAATCCAATACTGGAGTGCTGCGGAACAAAGAAATGATCGATTGGGATAAAAAAAGCGGAGTTCGAGTTGAATTCACTATCGATGGCCGGGTGCAATTGAATGGCGATGGCGGCTTGATCACTTACCTCGAAGGCACAGTTCTGGTAAACCCGCATGTGACCTTGAAATACAAACTGATGGAAAATGATTGGATGCATGTCGAGCGAGTCACCAATGTTGTCCCCGAGATGCCAGCAGCCACTTTGCCGCATCCTCACACTTTTAAATTGGGTGAGTTCATCACTCATGCCACTCTTTTTGGCAAAACACCGTTGGGGAATTTCCTAAAAACTGGATTTTCAAGAATTTCAGATCAGTCTCTTAAAGATTTTTCTAGCAAGGGCATGCCCAAAGGCTTGCTCGATAAACCGATCACATCTTTGAAAGAAGAGGATTTTAAAAAAGTCTTTCAAGCCGTCCAAGACACAGAGCTCATGTCGCCTTCGACAAAGTCTGTTTTAACCGTCGGAGAAGACGCTCTTTCGAAGTCGATTCAGCGCTTGGGAGAAGTGGATTTTTTTTCTGTTGTGACAAGAAAACCAGCAATCTGTGACTTTAAACCTGTAGTTGTTGAAGTGGCATTGGCTCGATTCATCAATCGAAATTTAGAAGCCGATGAACCGGTTCAATTGCTCCGATTTGCCAACCGAGTTCCACTGCAGTTCGATAAATCAGGCTGTGCAATCACTTGGGCGATTGAATCTGTCAATTGGAAATCTTATGGTTTGAGTCAACCCAAAGGCAGCCTGCCAATTGGTCCCTACGTTTTTGCAGTTTCGTTGACCTCGCCATTTATCAAATTTAAAAATGCCTCTAAAGAGACGATTGACGCTTCTGAAGAGTTGGTTGAAGAGATTCGTCGAGCCCTCATGCAAGCGGGTCAAAAGTTGTCTCGGCATATTAAAAAGGAAAACAAAGAAGCTGATCTGGAGCGAAAATTAGCTCACATTGAGCAGTTTGGACCCATTCTAGTTGAGACTTTGATTCGCATTACAAAATCTCCAGATTCACGTCGAGTCAAAGCCGAAGAAGGTTTGAAAAAGCTTTTGGGCCGCGACTCAAGTGCGGCGATTGCTGATTTGAAAGAGGCAGAAAGCCGTTTAAAAAAGCAAAAAACAAAAGAAGCCTTACGTCAAGGTTTAGACGAGGACGCAGACGGAAGCGACGGTGCCGGCGGGGAGTCCTCTCGTTTTGAGGAAGTGGATGTGATCGGCGAAGAAATAGTCCAGCAAGCCGCGGTCAAAGTGACGACTAAGAAAACTGCGACCAAAAAAGCTGGCGGGACGAAAAAAGAAGCCAAGCCTAAACAAGAAACTGCGAAAGTTCCTGGCACGAAGAAAGATGCTGGGACTAAAAAAGCAATAGGAACCAAAAAAGAAGCGGCGCCTAAAGAAGACGTATCGACCAAAAAGAAATCGTAAAAAAGATTGGCAACAAAATGTCGAAAATGATTAGCATTCGTGAACTGAAAATTGATATCCCGAAAGAAGCCAAAATTCTGGCTGAGAGAATGCTTTCGGATTTGGAAAAGTCTAAGCGTCCCGTTTTGGAAGCTGTTAAAACCTCGTTGGACAACTCTTATTACAATCCCAAGGTGGGCTACCTGCAGGCCGGTGACAAGCGGGTTCGAACCGAACTAAATGTTTCGTCTGTGCAAAAATTAGCTCGAGTGGTTTTCATGCTAGAGATTCTACTCAGAAATCTGGACATTGGATCGGTCAATACCAAGAGGGAGTTGTATTATATCTCCAAAGGTTTGATTAAAAATCACACTCGGCTGAAGCCTTTAGATTTCGAAGATCAAACCGAGTCAGATTCGATTGTCGATTTTATCGGTGATATGCTTCAAGTTTACCGAGAAGAATTGAATTGTTTTGCCAATGAACGAGGCGGTCAGACCTATTCTCAGCAACTGGTCGTGACTGAGACTTTAAACGATGGTGGAAAAGCGACAATTGATTTATCAACCTTAGGGACCGCACCTTTTCAGCCCAAGAACAAACCGCAATCATTGAAATTAAAAGCTAAAAAGAAAATTGATTTTGTTCTTGTGATCGAGTCTGAAGGAACAGCGAACACTTTGCAGTCCATGGGCTTTACCAAAAGAAACAATTGCATTTTAATGGGCGCCCAAGGAGTTCCCTCGAATGGAGTTCGCGGTTGGTGCAAACTGATTGAAGAAGAACTGAATATTCCGATGTATTTCTTCGGTGATCTCGATGCTTACACTTTGCAAAATATCTTTCGAACTTTGAAGGCCGGCTCAGCAGCTTCACTGATTCGAAATGCTGACTTCTCAGCGCCTCAAGTTCGCTTTTTGGGATTGCTCCCAGAAGACGTCAAACGTTATGATTTGCCTTTTTACAAAGTCAGAGAAAGTGATCCTGTCGAAGCTCGCTCTTTGAAAAAAGCCAAAGATGCTCTCGAAAATGACCCGTTCTTTCTTGATAAGAAAAACAAAGGCCTAGCTGAAATTTTACGATTTTTGATGCGAGAGAAGATTCGTTGTGAGCAGCAGTCGTTATTCTCTGTCGACCCCAATGATCCAATCAAAATGGAAAAAATTATCTTGGAAAAAATCAACCGGGGTTGGTACGTCTAAACTAAAGTGTGAACTGCGCCGCTTTTACTAGAAGCGACTCTTTCAGATCTGCCGTGACAAATCCGATTTCGACGATTCGACCGACTGGGCAGTCTTTGAGAGTGTCCAGGTTCTGGTAATCGTAACAGCCGCTGCTGGTATCCCAAGCTTTAGCCGAATAGACCAGGCGGTAGCCGACCAGATGGCCATCAGAAGTTCGAACTTCTTCGACGGACTCAAGATCGGTGCCTTCATCGGCATGATAATCACCTTCCAAAATCGTGTCGCCCCAAATCACAGCTGCACTGACAGCGGCCTGAGCCAACAGAGTTCGCAAGGACTCGGGAAGTTCACTCATAATTTTCACGGTGTTCACAGTGGATTGATTGCGAGAAATAATCCGATTGGCTTTCAAAACCATTTCTAAATTGTTGTCAGCCGAGGTCTTATCTGAAGCCTGAGCAGCAGAAACGGGAATGGCAGTTAAAGGAAACAAAAGAGCAAAAAGAGCTAAAAGTTTTTTCATAAAGGACTCCAAGGGCTGCAAACTAAAGGAATTGAGTTCGGAACTGAAATGTTTGATAATCAACTTAGTATGCATAAAGTGAATATATCACGGTGTTTCTGTCTTGGTCGCACCGGGATAGGGATTGCCAGGGCGTTCAGATATGTTTAAAATTCCAATGTTCCAGCCCACTGAAACACACTGAAACACACTGAAAACAAACTAAACACACTGACCGTTCGCTTGGTCGCCAGCTCCCTGTTTGGGAAGAGGATTTTAATGTCAGCAAAGATCGCAACGACTCTGCAAATGGTTGAAGAAGTTTATAAAAAGTCGACTGAGCGTTTGGCGATAGTTCGAAAGAGACTGGGAAAGCCACTGACTTTGGCGGAAAAAATTCTACTAGGACATCTTGAAGATCCGCAAAATCAGGAATTAGAGAGAGGCAAAAGTTTTCTTTTGCTTCGACCCGATCGGGTTGCGATGCAAGATGCTACGGCGCAAATGGCTTTGCTTCAATTCATGCTGGCAGGAAAAAATGAAGCTGCTGTTCCTTCCACCGTTCACTGTGATCATCTGATTTTGGCCAATTCTGGAAAAGAAAAAGACATGCCGAATGCGATAAAAGCCAATGAAGAGGTTTTCGATTTTCTTTCTACAGTGACTTCTCGGTACGGAATTGGCTTTTGGAAACCAGGAGCGGGGATTATTCATCAAGTGATTTTGGAAAACTATGCTTTTCCAGGGGGTTTGATGATTGGAACTGATTCTCACACTCCGAATGCCGGAGGATTGGGAATGGAGGCAATTGGAGTCGGTGGATCCGATGCGTCTGATGTCATGGCAGGATTAGCCTGGGAAGTGAAAAACCCAAAAATTATTGGCGTCCATTTGAAAGGCCGACTGAATGGTTGGGCTTCGGCAAAAGACGTGATCCTGAAATTGTGCGGAATGCTCACTGTAAAAGGCGGAACAGATAAAATCGTCGAGTACTATGGCGAGGGCGCAAAATCGATTTCTTGCACCGGGAAAGCGACGATCACGAATATGGGAGCTGAGCTTGGGGCAACTTGTTCCGTGTTTCCTTATGATCAAAAAATGAGTGCTTACCTCAAAGCCACCAACCGCGCGGAACTGGCCGAGCTTGCCGACAAAAATCAAGTCTTGCTTGAGGCAGATCCCGAGGTGGCAGCAGATCCTAAAAAATATTACGACGAAGTTTATGAAATTGATTTGTCGATCTTGGAGCCACATTTGGTCGGCCCTCACTCACCGGACATCGCTCGTCCTATTTCAGCCATCGGTAAAGAAGCAAAAGAAAAAGGTTGGACGACAAAATTATCTTCAGCTTTGATTGGCTCTTGTACTAATTCTTCTTACGAAGACATTGGCCGAGCCGCTTTCGTGGCCCGCCAGGCTTTGGAAAACGACTTGAAAATGCCGCAACATTTTCTAGTTTCACCAGGATCCAACCAAATTCAGAACACCATTGAGAGAGATGGCCAGATGGCCACTTTGAATGCGGTCGGAGCCACCGTCCTAGCGAACGCCTGTGGTCCGTGCATTGGGCAATGGAAGCGTGACGACATGAAATCCGGTGAGAAGAACACCATTGTGACTTCGTTCAACCGTAACTTCCGTGGGCGCAATGACTCGAACAATGAAACTTTGGCGTTTATAGGCTCACCAGAGTTGGTGATGGCTTTGGGCTTGGCAGGACGTTTGGATTTCAATCCTTTGACGGATCAGTTGGACACTCCCAAAGGAAAGATCAAACTGAAAGCTCCAGAGGCTCCTGAGCTTCCAGCCCATGGTTATGTGTTTGATTTGATCGGCTACCAAGCTCCACTTGGAGAGGCTGCGAAAGTGGCAGTCAGCCCAACCTCAGATCGATTGCAGCTCTTAAAGCCTTTCACCGCGTGGGATGGCAAAGATTTCGTTGATCAGTTGGTAATCGCAAAAGCCAAAGGAAAATGCA
>JAYTZS010000436.1:0-7340 GCA_043741885.1 Bdellovibrio sp.
CCGAGGCATCCCTGCGAAAATTTCGTCACATCCAGATCGAGCAAATCCGAGTCAAGTGCGGCGCTCAGTCTTCGCTATGGGCGCATCACCAGGATGACTTTTTGGAGACGCAAATGATGCGTTTGATCCGAGGCACCGGTGAGACGGGGATCACCCCGATGACTCAATTTCGGGGATCTTTGCTTCGGCCTTTGCTGAAAACTTCGAAGCAGGAAATATTAAGCTATTTAGAACAGCAGTCGGCGATTTTCTGTGAGGATCCGAGCAATTTAGATTTGCAGCCTTTGCGAAACTGGATTCGGCAAAGTTGGTTGCCACAGGTCGAAGAGAAATGTCCTGGTGCATTGAAATCCTTGGCTCGGTCTTTGGACCTGTTGCAGGCTCGACCCGAAAACGAGGACACGCCGTCTCTGTGGCTGGAAAGTACCGATTCGGCAGTGCTTTCTCGGCCGGTGTTTCTCAGTTTGAGCCCGAGTCAAAAGAAACAGGCTTTGGCGCAGTCTCTGCGACGAATTGGGCAGTTCGAATTCACTCAGAATCAACTGTTAGAAGTCATGAAGCGGCTGGACCGAGCTCAAACTGTTCAGCAATTCATTTGTGCGAAAATGGTCTGGTCTTTGTCAAAAGACGTGATTTCTGTCACACCTCCTTTTGTTGTGAATGAAAAATGATGGTGCTACAATCAAAGGAAGCCATGATTTCGTCATGGAATTGACGAAGTTAGAGTGGTTTGTGTTTAGCATTTGTATTTCGCAATAGAATCAACGAGCTCAAAGTTATACGAGGTAACTATGAATCAAAAAGTGACTGCCTTCTGGTTTGCAATGGTCATCATCGCGGTTTTCTCTTTCAATGCCTATTTGACGAAGCATGAATCGCAGATCACCGATTTCAACTATTCAAAATTTTCGGAGGCTGTCAAAGCCCATGAAGTTGCCGCAGTCACATTTCGTCCTGACACTAGTGAAATCATTGGCGACATGAAGCCAGAGTTCGATAAAAAGTACAATGCCAAGCACTTTCAAATTGTCGGCAACACTGGCGATGAAGGCCTAAAGTTTCTTCAGAGCAATGGTATCACTCCCAATTATGAAAAAGGCGAGGGCAGCGGCCTTCTAATGAACTTACTGATCAATTCTCTTCCCTTCTTGTTGGGCATTGCATTTTTGTTTTTAATTATGCGGCAGATTCAAGCCGGTGGCGGAAAAGCCATGAGCTTCGGAAAAAGCAGAGCCAAGCTTTTGACTGAAACTAAAAACCGCATCTCTTTCAAAGAAGTTGCTGGAGTCGACGAAGCAAAAGATGACCTTCAAGAGATCGTCCACTTCCTGAAAGATCCCAAAAAATTCACAAAATTGGGCGGGCGAATTCCTAAAGGAGTCTTACTTGTTGGCTCTCCAGGAACAGGGAAAACTCTTCTAGCTCGGGCAGTGGCCGGAGAAGCTGGTGTTCCTTTCTTTACAATCTCAGGTTCTGATTTCGTTGAGATGTTTGTGGGCGTCGGGGCCAGTCGAGTTCGTGATCTATTTGAACAAGGCAAGAAGCAAGCACCTTGTCTGATCTTTATCGATGAGATTGATGCTGTCGGCCGTCACCGTGGTGCCGGAATGGGCGGGGGACATGACGAACGGGAGCAAACGCTCAATCAATTGTTAGTTGAAATGGACGGCTTTGAATCTTCAGAAGGTGTGATTTTAATTGCCGCCACCAATCGTCCTGATGTACTGGATCCTGCACTTTTACGTCCTGGCCGATTCGACCGCCGTGTGGTTGTGAACAAGCCAGATTTGAATGGTCGACGGCAGATTTTAGAAGTTCATACTCGCAAAACTCCGATTGGTCCGGATGTGGATTTAGAAAGAATCGCCCGGGGTACGCCTGGATTTTCTGGAGCCGATCTGGAAAATTTAGTCAATGAAGCAGCGCTTGTCGCGGCTCGAACTGACGAGAAATTTCTCGACATGGAAGCTTTCGAAAAAGCAAAAGACAAAGTTTTGATGGGCTCTGAACGAAAATCCATGGTGATCAGCGAGGAAGACAAGCGTGTGACGGCTTATCATGAGGCGGGTCATACTTTGGTTGGCAAAAAGCTCGAGGGCCTAGATCCTATCCACAAAGTGACAATCATCCCGCGGGGTATGGCCTTAGGAGTGACTCAGACTTTACCTGAAAAAGATTCTCACAGTCTTTCAAAAACAAAAGCGACCAATATGATTTCGTTCTTGTTCGGCGGGCGCGCTGCCGAAGAAGTGGTATTCAAAGATATCACCACAGGTGCAGGTAACGACATTGAGCGTGCCACTGAAATCGCTCGAAGAATGGTCTGCGAGTGGGGAATGAGCTTGAAGCTGGGCCCTTTGGCTTATGAAAAGCATGAAGGTCCGATTTTCTTGGGAATGCAGCAGGGGCAATCGAAGCAGCATTACTCGGAAGCCAAAGCAGAAGAAATCGATCAAGAAGTTTACTCAATCATCGACACAGCCTACAAAGTGGCTGTAAAAATTCTGACTGATCATAAAGATGCTTTGGAAAGATTGGCTCAAGCTCTTCTCGAGTATGAAACAATCGACAGTGTCGAAGTTGAAATGCTGGTGAATGGAGCCGCAGTTTCTGAAATTAAAAAGCTGCGATCAAATCGAGCCGACGGGAAGTTCATTCCGCCAACTGTAGGGGAGCCTGAAAAGACTCCAGTTGTGGGCGGAGGAAAAGATCCAGTGGGCAACACGGGCCCTGTGACGGCTTAGGAACAGTCGATTGGCGAACGTAGACTTATGAAATGGAAAGGAAAGGATGAAGGATAAACCACCTTGGATTGGCAACTGATGCTCGATAACATTTGGTTTATCGTGAGCCACTTGAGAGTCCAGGATCTGATCGACATGATTCTGGTCTGGGCTGTGATCTACCGGATTCTAGTTCTGATTAAAAAAACAGGCACAATTCAAATGCTCTCAGGCTTGGGAGTGCTGGCGATCGCCTATATTCTCAGTATTTGGCTGGAACTTTTTACTTTCAATTGGATCTTAGAGAAATTCTTCTCTAATCTTTTTGTTATTATCGTGATCCTGTTCCAGGGTGAGATCCGTCGGGCATTGGCGCAGATTGGCAGCAACCCTTTTTTCTCAGATGTTTCTGCCGTACAAGAAACTTACATTATTGAAGAAATATCAAAGGCTTCTTTTGCCATGGCAGAAGCGGGATTTGGCGCCTTGATCGTGATTGAACGAGATATTTTGGTCGACTATCACATCGAGTTCGGAACGGAAATGGACTCGAAAGTTTCTGGCGAACTGATCACTTCGATATTTCATCCGAGCTCGCCTATGCATGACGGAGCGATTTTAATTCGTGGAGGAAAAATCCACTCAGCAGGAAATTTTTTACCGCTCAGTAAAAATCCAGTGTTGGATAAAAATTTGGGGACTCGCCACCGCGCTGCGATCGGGTTGACAGAAGAATCCGACGCGATTGTTTTGATCGTCAGCGAGGAAAACAAATCGGTAGGCATTGTGCAAGCCGGACATCTGACCCAGCTACAAAACATGGGTGACCTGAGACATGCGCTTTATGATATTTATGGATTGAAATTCAAGCCCAGCACAACCGAGGCCTTTTCATGAAAAACAAATGGAAAAGCGCCTTCACTGAAAATCTCAGCTATAAAATCGTATCGCTGTTTATTGCGCTTATTTTGTGGCTGACGATTTTGGGCCGTCGAGATTTTTCTCTGACAAAGAATTTGGAAATTGAACTTCTCGCAGGCTCAGACCAAGTCGTGACGATGCAAAGTGCTGACACGATCAAAGTCAAAGTGTTGGGACCACGCACGGCGCTTAAAAAATTCATGGAAAGTGGTCTGAGCCAGCTAGTTAGCATTGATGTCTCTAAACGGGGCGAAGGAGACATCGACATCGAAGTGCCGATCCACCACATTGACGTCCCCTTCGGGGTGAAAGTGATTTCGGTAAAGCCCAGCATGGTACGAGCTCACATTGCTCACAAAGACAAAGACAGAGACAAAGAAATAGAAGATACGTCCAAAAGTAGCAAATGATCAGAATTCAGCGAAAGTGAATTTTTAAGGAGAAAGAAAAGTGGCAGATGCTGTTCAAAACAAACTCAAACTGGAAATAGCAAATGGATCTGAGAACGTCGAAAAAACCGACAGCTCTGAAAAACTCGAGAACAAACTAGAAAAAAGCGAAAAAAAAGCACGCTTGTTTGGCACGGACGGAATTCGCGGCACAGCCAATCAGTATCCGATGACTCCAGATATGGTCGTAAAAATTGGTCAAGCCATCGGCTTCATTCTCCAGCGTCAGCAACTGCCGTGGACATCGCCAATTCGCCGAGTGGTCATCGGCAAGGACACAAGGCTCTCCGGATATATGATTGAACAAGCGCTCGCAAGTGGGCTGAACTCGATGGGAGTGCATGTTCAATTAGTGGGTCCACTTCCGACTCCAGGTATTGGATTTCTCACACGGAATATGCGAGCCGCGGCCGGAATTGTGATTTCGGCTTCGCACAATCCCTTTCATGACAATGGAATTAAAATCTTCGGATATGACGGTTTTAAAATAGCCGATGAAATGGAAAAACAAATTGAGAAATTGGTGCACACTGATGATCTTACCAGATTTTTGCCACCTTCGGATCAAGTAGGACGCACTCGAAGAATTGAAGATTCTCAGGGCCGCTATATTTTGTATGTCAAAAATTCTTTTCCCGACGAGTACACACTCGATGGCTTACGGATCGTTTTAGACACTGCCAATGGCGCTGCTTACAAAGTCGCACCGGCTATTTTTTCCGAGCTCGGCGCCGAAGTGATTGAGCTTGGCAACGAGCCCAACGGAACCAACATCAATGACAAAGTGGGAGCTCTTTATCCAGACAAATTGCGCGAAGCTGTGATTCAGTACCGCGCCGATTTGGGCATTAGTTTAGATGGAGACGCAGACCGAGTGATCATGGTCGATGAAAAAGGACAGATTCTAAATGGCGATCATATTTTAGGAATCTGTGCATTGCATATGAAGAAAAAAGGGATTTTGAAACATAACACTTTAGTTGTGACTCACATGTCAAATTTTGGGTTAGAGAAAAAAATGAACGAGTCCGGGATTAAAGTTGTCAAAACCGGAGTCGGCGATAAATACGTCGTCGAAGAGATGAGACGTCATGGCTACAACTTAGGCGGTGAGCAATCCGGCCATATTATTTTCTTAGACCACACCACCACCGGAGACGGCTGTGTGGCTGCACTGAATGTTTTAGCTGTGATGAAACAAATGGGCGCAAAGATGTCGGAGCTCAATCAGATCATCGATGACGTTCCTCAAGTGCTTATCAACCTCCGAGTGAAAAGAAAAACCGAACTTGAAACCTTGATAGGCTACGAAAAACTAATTTCCAAAGTGACCTCTCAGCTTGAAGGTAAAGGGCGAGTGTTTGTGCGCTTTTCAGGGACCGAGCCTTTGATTCGAGTCCTAGTGGAAGGACCCGATCGGTCTCAAATCAATCAGTATGCTTCTGAAATAGCAGAATTTTTAGAGACTCACCTCTCTGGAGACGTGGCGTGAAATCGAATATTCGTCTCGGAGTCAATATCGATCACGCAGCCACTCTCAGGCAAGTGCGTGGCAATTCAACGGCTTACCCTGATATCTTAAATATAGCTAACATAGCGGTCAAAGGTGGAGCAGAGCAGATCACCATTCATCTTAGAGAAGATCGCCGGCACATCCAGGAAGCCGATTTAAAAACTTTATCTGAAAATTGCACGGTGCCGGTGAATTTGGAAATGGCGGCTACAGACACGATGGTCAAACTCGCTAAAAAATACAAGCCGTCATGGGCTTGCTATGTCCCTGAAAAGCGGCAAGAGTTAACTACCGAGGGTGGTCTCAATGTGCAAATGCAGCAGAAGAAAATTTCAAATCAGATTGAGAGCTTGCAGCGAATTGGAATTGAAATTTCCATGTTCATTGATCCCAACCTTGAACAAGTTCGAGCCGCTTTTGAGGTCGGAGCAGATGCGATTGAAATCCACACCGGAAAATGGGTCCGTTTGCACGGAGCCGCGAAAAAGAAAGAGTGGCAAAAGCTCGTCGAAGCCGCGGAGCTTGCGCACTTCTTAGGACTGTCTGTCCATGCTGGTCACGGTTTGGACTTTCACACTACACTGGAGATCAGGGCTTTACCTCATTTGGAAGAAGTGAATATTGGCCACTCCTTGATCTGTTATTCTTTAGAGCATGGATTGGAAAAAGCAGTTAGATTGATGAAAAAATGTCTTCGCTGAAGCTTCCGCTAGAGCTCATCCGAGAAATCGAAACAGATAGCTTAATGCAATTCCATCAGGCTGCGCAGGAAATATCTCAAGTTTTTACCAAGCGAACGGTGGTCGCCTTGTCGGGTCCCATGGGGGCTGGAAAAACAGAATTTGTAAAGGCAGCAGTTCTTTTTCTTGCTGGAGTGTCCACGGTCGCATCTCCAACATTCGCCATCCATCATCGCTATCAGAATGAAAATGGTCCATCGATTGAGCACTTGGATCTCTTTCGCTCGACCGGAACCGATGATCTGGAAACCACTGGTTTTTGGGATTTTTTCTTTGAAACCACAGGCCTAATTTTTATTGAATGGCCAGAAAAAATGAATCTTTATTTGATCCCTGATTCTTGGGATATTTTTTTTATTCAGATTGAAAAATCCGACTCTAGCCAAAGCGGCGAAAGCAGAAAAATAATTTTGTCTCGCGTGCTTTCATTTGAAATGAAATAAGTCAGCTGTGAAAAGTAAGCGCAAAAAGGATTAGGCTACCTTTAGGTCTTGAGGCTGCTGCTCAATGTGTTTGGCAATCTTCTCAGCAGTGTCTTCGCACAGCTTCAAAGCGGATTTGTTCCGCGCTGATAGATTACCCAATCCCATCAGCATTCCGATCACATGGTCATCGACAATGATCGGCGACAAAGTTAGGTGCTCAACAGAACTTTCATTGCTCCACTGGGATAAAAACTTTTGCGTGACCTCATTGGTGATAATGGTCCCATGATAGGACTTCTGAGTCTTTAGGACAATCCGAAATGGGCTCGGTGGAATCAGCGAATAAATGCCAGTCTCACTTTTACCTTGCGGGAAATTGTTGTCCCACTTCCAAGGCCGAACTTGATCGCCTTGTTTTAAGAGAATCATCGATTTTTGAAATTCTCTGCTCATTCCGTGGAAAGCAGATTCAAGCCAAGATTCGGTTTTGTCCGGAGACTGAGCCTGTAAGGATTGAAGTGACAGATGAGTCACCTCATCAATTTGATTGTATTTAGGCTCTTTGCTCG
>JAYTZS010000437.1:0-18960 GCA_043741885.1 Bdellovibrio sp.
GCAAAAACTGGATTTGAAATTCGGACCTGCAAGCCTGGGCTATAAACGGCTTCTATTTTTTTATCATCAATTTGAATCAAATTGAGAGCCGTGGTCCCTGCTTTCAAATTGACATAAGCAGCTTGCTTTCCAGAAGGAGAAATTGCAGCTTCTCGGGCTCGCGCATTGACGGTTAGAGGAGTCACCTTCATTTTTGGCAGATCAAAAATATAAAGGTCGGAAACCTCGTGATAACGATTCACGTTGTCGAGCTTGTCGAAAATAAATTTTTGCGAATCCGGAAACCAGGCCAATCTCTGAATTGTTCCACCTGGTGGGGAATCCAGATCCGACTCGTCGATTCCTGGCTTCTCCATGCTAAATGCACCTTCCCTCGGCAAGGGTGAGGAATTCTGCAGAGATTCACCAACTCGCTGATCAATTTCTCCAAGTGCCTGGCTGCCATCAAAGGGAACTTGCAAAGACGGCCGCATTAAAATTTTAACTGATCGCCGGTTCGAATCGCCTTTGGAAAGGAAAATCATTTTCAGCCCATCTGGGCTGATCACGGGAGAGAAATTTTCAAGAGCTTGAGCAACTTGCATTTCACTGCCAGCCGAAAATGGAACTTTCCTTAAAACTTCTATTTGCTGATTAGCTTTGGTATATATCTCATTTTGCATTTTTTCGAAGGACGCTTGAATGTCTCCTCCGGTAAAGTCTTCCATGGGTCCGTTGATAAAAAACGGAACTCGACCGCCGTAACTTCGATGCAAGTCGGCGATTAATTTTTGGCCGTAGCGAGAAATCATTTCACTCCAAAGAAGTGAGCCGAATAAATAAGGCCGAGCCCCTTGAGGCCAAGTGTGAATTCCAGTTTCATTGATTTCAGCCAAGCGAACATTGTGCCAATTCTGCTCGAGAACATAGGCGCGAATCGCACCGTCCTGAAGCGGCGAACGCAACCGCCCTTTGTCACTGTTCCTGGTTTCCATATCCACAGCGATTCCTTCCAACCACCAGCGCGGGAGCAGAATATTTGGAGTCACGATGCTGCCGAAAACAGAATAAAGTCCTTTGACCAATCCTCGACGAGGCTCAAAAGACAAAATGTGAGTATACTCGTGCATGAGGAGCTCTCGCTCCCAATCCCCATAATCGGTGATCGTCTCTGTCGGCCCCGGCAGTACGGGATAGACCATCACAGTCCGATAAGGAATTGGGGTCGCATATCCGTTGGTCAAATCTGTTCGATCATTGAGCACAACCACAGTTCGTTCAGGAAAACCCTCGAAGGACTTTTGCAAAAATGTGAGGTTGTCTTCTAAGCGATCGGCATAAAGATTAGCCAGCTCCTGATGTTTTGCATCATACACCAAATCGAAGTGAGGCAAGCGCATCACTTTCCATTCAATCGCAGGGTCCACTTGCGCCGATGCTTGGGAGATCAGCAGTTGAGTCAGTCCGAAAAAAAGAGAAATCAGAAATTTGGAGGGTTTTCGCATGAGGCTGATTGCAGCATGGCTGTCAGAGTTTGACAAACTGAGACGCGGAGCTAATGATTTGGCGGTCAAAATAATATCTTAGGAGGATATCAGCGTGGCTCTTTCATCTCGTTCCGATCTAACCGGCAAAACTTCGACTCAAAAAATTTCAACAGTGTTTCTTTCTGTAGCTCTGATCTTTGCATTTGGTGCTTGTAGCAGCAAAAAGAAAGCCGAAGACAATCAAGCTCCTTTGGAATCTACCGTGACGGAGCCTCAAGCTCCAGCTATCGAATCGACTCCAATGAATTTTGATGCCACTGGCAGCGACAGCGGTAAAATCGAGGGTCTGCAGACAGTTTTCTTTGATTACGACAAAACAGCGCTCAGTGCTGATGCAAAAAAACGCCTCCAAGGAAACGCAGACTGGATGAAGGCTCATGCCAACACTCGGATGCAAATTGAAGGACATTGTGATGCTCGTGGATCGATCGAGTACAATTTGTCATTGGGCGAGCGACGAGCTCAGTCAGTGAAAGTTTACATGACAGGCCTTGGAATTCCGGCAGCTCGAATCTCTGTGATCAGCTATGGAAAAGAAAAACCTTTGGCAACCGGTGACTCTGAAGCCGATTATGCTAAAAATCGCCGCGCCAATTTCGCCCCCCTCGGTCAGTAACCTCAGTTGATTGATCGGATGACTTATCGAATTTTTAAGACCATCAGTGCTTCACTGGTGGTTTTGCTATTCTTAGCCTGTGTGTCGACGGCGCCGCCCATCGAAGAGTACACATTTGCTCGAACGGCTATGGAAGCAGCTCGAGTCGTCGAATCCGCCCGCTATTCACCAGGATATTGGCACCAAGCCGAAGAAGCTTACCGAAAAGCACAATCACTTTTTCATGAGCACGAGTATGAGGATTCCAAGGTTGAATTCCTCAAAGCCCGTCAAGCAGCAGAAAAAGCTGAAAATTCAGCACGACTGATTCGCCAAAAAAACGGTGAAGTGCTATAGTCACCGCATTGATCCATAGAACTATATTTATTGTCATATTGAACTGTCATATCGAAAAGAGGAACCGCTTGAATTCATCCGTTCAAAAAAAAAGAGAAGACAAACTTAGATATTTGTTTCCAACTCCCGCAATCGCAATTTTTATTACAGTTCTGCCGGCGATATTAGGACTGACAGCCTGTGAAGGCCTGATGACTCGAGGTCAAGTTCGAGAGGTAGAACAAAAGCACCAGATTCAAGACCAAGTCGTCACTTTGCAAAAAACAAATGCCGATGTGACCAACCGATTTTCTGAAATTGAGGCTGACTTGCGCTCCATGAATGGCCGAGTCGAAGTGGTTGAAAACAAAATCGACAAGACCAACCAGGAAAAAGAGCGGCAAAAATCAGCCGTCGAACAGTCGAGCGCCGAAAATTCGAAAAAGATTTTGGTTCTCCAAGATGAGCTAGAAAAATTGCATGAGCAGGTAGGGGCTTTGACCGCTGAATTAAATGCCATCAAAACGGCAGCGCCCGAAGTCTCTTCCGACAAAGCGGCTAAAAAAGATCTTTACGACATTGGCGAAGAGCATTTCCAAAAAAAGGACTGGAAAAAGTCCATCTTGAATTTTCAAAAATTTCGCGACAGTAATCCGAAAAGTAAAAAATTCTCGGAGGCGACTTATAAAATTGGAGTTTCCTTTCAAGAGCTAGGTTTGAAAGACGAAGCTCGAACATTCTTTGACGAAGTGACCAGCAAATTTCCCAGTTCAGCCGAAGCCAAAAAAGCGAAAACTCGACTGAAGAGCCTGAAAAGGTAATACCATTTTGATTTCACTTTGTTTGGCCATCGAAACCAGCTGTGATGACACTTCGGTCGCCCTTGTCGGATCCGACGGTTTCGTGCACAGTTTGGCCTCAGTCAACCAAGATTTAGCGCATGCTCCCTATGGTGGAATTGTCCCTGAGATTGCAGGCCGGAATCACTCACTTCATTTGTTGCCGTTGATCTGTCATCTTTTCGAAAAATCAGGAAAGTCTTGGGCAGATATCGGTGGAATTGCTGTGACCAATCGACCAGGTCTGGTGGGATCCTTGATTGTTGGGGTGGTCACCGCAAAAAGTTTGGCCCAAGCCCACAATTTAAAATTAATTGGGGTCAATCATCTCGAAGGTCATATTTTAGCGCCCTTCTTGAGAGACGAAGAATACCAGCCGCTGTTTTCTTACGATCAGCCTTTTTTGGCTCTGGCTGTGAGCGGTGGCCACACAAGTTTGTATCAGGTCCATAAGTTAGAAAATTACAAAATTTTAGGCGCCACATTGGACGATGCCGCTGGCGAAGCCTTTGATAAGTTCGGAAAAATGCTAGGATTTAAATTTCCAGGCGGAGTCAAAGTCGATCAAACAGCCCAAACTGGAAACCCAAAGGCTTTCGATTTTCCTCGCAGCATGATCAAAGAAGACAATTTTTTGATGAGTTTTTCGGGACTTAAAGCTTCTGGACAAAGAATGGTTGAAACCCTCGGCAGCGAGAAAGCCAAAGAGCTGGCCGCAGATCTCTGCGCCTCTTTTCAAGAAGCTATCGTCGATATTCTCATTGCAAAACTTGACCGGGCGGTCCGCCAAACAGGAATCCAACACGTGATCATCACAGGGGGAGTCAGCGCCAATTCTCGATTGAGGTCTCAAGCTGAGCAGTGGGCGAAGAAAAATCATTTGAAATTGCAAATCCCACCGCTGAAATACTGCACGGACAATGCTGCTATGATTGGCTATGCCGGAATTCTAAGAATGAATAACAGTCAACAGTTTAGCTCACTCGATCTTGGGCCCTCTCCGAGCTCCCTGGAGCAGGATTTTATTGGCGAAGGACGCTGATGTCAGAAACATGGGACCGACTTCAGCAAACAATGCGAGATTTGGGAATCGAGCCAAAGAAATCCCTTGGGCAGAACTTCTTGATCAGTGACAGCGTGGTTCAAAAAATCATTCGCGCAGCCGAACAGACAAAGCCCGATTTTTTGCTCGAAATTGGACCGGGCCCAGGGGCACTGACCTTTCATTTGAAAAATCTTTGTTCTCAATTTCAACTGATTGAATTGGACCGTCAATTCGCTCAGTTCTGGCGAGATCAAAATTTAGCCGTGGTTGAAGCAGACGCCCTGCAAATTGAGTGGTCCGACTTTTTATCTCAGTCAGGTGTTCGCACATTGGTCAGCAACTTGCCTTATCAAATCTCCTCAAGTCTGGTGATTGATCGATGTTTGGATGACAGCCCATTGGATTTTATGGTTTTGATGTTCCAAAAAGAAGTGGCACAGCGGATTCGAGCTAGGCTTCAAGATGAACTCTATGGAATGCTGAGTGTAGTGGCGCAGACTTTCTGGAAAATGGCGACTGTGGCTGATGTCGGCAATCAGGATTTCTTCCCGCCACCTAAAATTGCCAGCCGAGTGCTTAGCTTTGAGCGAAAAGAAAGCCCGGTGTCAGATCGCAGAGCCTATTTCAAATTTGTCAAAGCAGCTTTTGTTCACCCAAGGAAGCTCATGGTTTCGAACCTCGAGGAGCGGCTGCCCATCACCAAGGCCAGGGCTTCTGAGATCATGCTCAGCTTTGGCCTTAGCGAGAAGACGCGGGCAGGCCAGCTGTCTGTGCAGCAATTTGTGGATTTTTTCCACAAGCTTGGCTAAAAGAAGCCATGGCAATCAAAGTCATCGCTGAAAATAAAAAAGCTCATTTCGACTACTTTATTGTCGAATCCTTCGAAGCCGGAGTTGTTCTGACCGGGAGCGAAGTCAAAGCGATTCGAGAGCGTCAAGTTCAGCTCAAAGATTCTTATATCTCGTTCCAAGGATCCGAAGCTTTTTTGCAGAATGCACATATTTCCGAGTATAAAAACTCCAGCTACAACAATCATCATCCCGAAAGATTGAGAAAATTATTACTCAATCGACATGAACTGACCGAGATTTTTGATGCTCTTCGCGAAAAGGGTCAGACCTGTGTGCCATTGAAAATGTATTTCAAGGACGGCTGGGTCAAAGTGGAAGTGGCTTTAGTCAAAGGAAAAAAACAACACGACAAGCGTGACAGCATCAAGAAGCGTGACGTTGAGATGGAGATGAAGAAATCTCTTCAACGGAATCGTCGGCCGAAGTGATTCCCAGTTGGACTTTTTTAATTTCAATCAAATTTTTTAAAATCGTATAAGTCGCTTGGTCCTGAGGATCGAGGTTCAAAGACTCAAGTGATTCCAGTTCCCTTCGAGTGTGAATCCGCAAACTTCGATAAAGGTAAGAATAAGTACTAGCTAAAGACTGAAATTCGTCCTGAGTTCGCAGTCGGAAATCTTCAGCACTCCAGTCTCCCAAAGTGACTTGTTTCATATGTCGTTCAATCGCCCAAATAGGCCCGGCAATAAGTCCCATTAATCTGATGGTCAGCCAATAGCAAAACACAGTTGTGCCGATCACGGCGAATGCAAAAAGTCCGATCATCAAGGTCATTTCTCGCTCTAAATGATTCAGAAGGTCCGGCTGAGTATCATAGGCCAGCCGAGTGAAAATTTGATAGTTTTGTTGGACGAAATACAAACAAGGAAGGGCAAAAACAAAAAAGGGCCCGATCACGGCCAAAACATAAAACCACGAATACTTGTACTGGAATTTTTGGTAGAGATTGCGCAGTGATTTCTGATTGTTCTTCAAACGCTCAGCTTTTTGCTCAAACGGTGACAGTCGAGGTTTGTTTTTTTCGAAAAAACGGCGTCCATAATTCATCTAAGATCTTATCGTTGTTTCATTCTGAAACTTGAGCCAAACTGGACCTCAAAGCGAGGGCATTCTATGAACTGGTTGATCTATTTGCTCTATTGGAGCCTGGGAATTTTACTGGCGTTATCGGCCTGCAACTCAGTCGAAAAATCTTCAAACATTGCACAGTCCAATCCCAACAGGCCCTTGGTCGATGCCAAGTACACTTTGGGTTCAGACCCCCAAAGTAGCAAAAATAAGATTGCTGAAGATGACATGGTTTATTTTCAGAATTTGATGAGTGAAGGTAAAAAATCGCCGTCAGAAATCCGCGAAAAATTTTCCACAGCTCTGCGCAAAAAACGTGAGCTTTTCGACCGAGATCTTTCTCGAGAGCGGGAAAGTTTCACCAGAGAGGAAAGAAAAAAGCGTGAGGCTTTTCTCAACACTCAGCAAAAAGCGAGAGACCAGTTCAACCTCGAAAAACACAGCCGCGATGAAAAGCAAGAATTCACCAAAGACCAAGATAGCAAACGAGCCGACCAATTTGCTATCGAGCATGAAAAACGAAATGATTTCGAATCTGATATTCAGGAGCGGCGAAAAAGCTTCGAAGATTACTCCCGAGAAAAAAACAATCAATTCAACGAAGAGTACCGCTCCTACAGCCGGCGGTACGAAGACGCTCAAAAACACCCGGCAACAGCGAAGCCAACCGTAACTCCTTTGCCAGCAGCAGCACCCCCTCAGCCTGCAGCTCTCCCGTCTACTGCGGCTTCGGTGTCCGAAGCCGAACAGCTCGAGCGTGATTTGCAGAATGCGAAGAAAAAAATTGGCGCTCCAGTCGAATCTGGAAACTGAAAATGTCACCGAATTTTGAAATCTTTATTTACTTTCTAAGGCTGGGCTGTATCGGTTTTGGGGGGCCTTTGGCTCTCATTGCCAAAATTAAAAAATATTTAGTCGAAGGGAGGCAGTGGATTTCAGAAGATGAATTCCCGCGAATTTTTTCTTTAGTCAAGGCGATGCCAGGCCCGGCCCGGTCGCTTTTCAGATAGCCGTTTTTTTCGGATATCGCAAATCAGGTTTTATCGGGGATTTTTTAGCTGGCTTTGCATTGATTTTCCCAGCCTTTTTGGCTCTTGTTTTGATTGCGCAATTTTATCAAAGTTTCTCTGATATTCTATGGGTGCAAAATTTGCTGAAAGGAATGGGACTTGGAGCTTTTGCTCTGATCATTTGGGCCTTGCGCTCACTGCTGTTAGGATATTCCAAGCAAAGTTTATTTTGGTTTTTGTTTCTCTCTGGCGTCGGCCTGTCCTATTCACTTAAAATCCCTGAGCCTATTTTAATTTTGATGTTTGGTGCCGTCGGGGTTTTTGCCGCCCGGAAGAAGCTTCAAAAGCTTCTTGTCTTGGATCCACAAATTCTCACAATCGCCGCCATTTGTTTAAAGGCGGGTGCCTTTGTTTTTGGGACCGGGTTGGCCATTGTTCCCTTTTTGGAAAACGATTTGGTCACCAAACTCCATTGGCTCACACATCAACAATTTATGGATGCAGTTGCTTTCATTGGCTACAAAATTTCGGGATTTCTGGGTGCAACTTTCGCCACAGTCTCCATTTTTTTGCCAGCCTTTGTCCATCAAGTGACTTGGTTTCCGCGTATGCAGGGCTGGCTCTCTCGTCAGACTTGGGTAGGTCCTTTTACCTTAGGAGTCACAGCTGCAGTTTGTAGCACAATTGTTATATCCCTCATTCACTTAGGCGAGGGTTGGGGCGCAACTGAATTGACCCTTGTTAGTCTATTCTTACTTCTGATGAGGTCGAAACCTCTCCCATCTTGGCTGGTAATTTTAGTCGGCGGAGTGTCGGGATTGGGATCAGGCCATCTGGGCTTTTTTTAAAAATTGGATCCAGTCTGCTGTATAGAATTTGGTTTGAAGCCAGTCTTTAGGCTTGCCGTCCAGCAAAGTGAATCCGATACAAATCCATCACCGTCGCGATGATTTTATTTTTCAAGGGCTCCGTGAGACCAACAAATTGAATCCCGCAAGTTAGCGGCCCTTTTCCATGATTTTCAGCTTTGATATGACGGACAGACCCAACAACCGTGATCGGCGTTCGATCGGGCATAAACAAATGCCCTCTGAGCTCGTCATGCGATTTCAGTGGAAGCACTTTCGCATCGACTTGGATACGGCAGCCACCACCAGAAAGATCGATCAAAGGAATGGCACGTTTTTGAGTCTTTCCATTTAAGGAAACCATTTCAAAGTAAGCTTGAAATCCTGCTGGAATGTGAATCCGATAATCTTCACGCCGTTGCAAATGGTAAAGTGGGGACTCCGTAGAAATGCTAATATTCTCACCAGTAGCTAGATAATCACTTTGGAAGAAATACTTTTCGCCACCAACAAAAAAAGTCAAAATCATCGAGCCTTTTGCGGGCAAGGGTTTGTGATGACTTTCAGACAAGCGACAATGAATCTTTTTTCCCGACTCTTCAAGGGCCATCAGAGTAAACATTTCCGACGAAGGCTCAGCCAGTTTAGCCAAGATTTCACCACGGACTTTGGCCAAGTCTGAAAAAAGGCGAATCTTTTCAGAGCCATCATTGATTCGAGTAAATATATCGGCTGCAGGCAACATTCCGGACATAATATGATTTATTTTAAGCCGACCCAGTCAGTTGTAAACTGTTTTGTTTAAGAACGGTCAGTCCCAGCCCTTTATGATTTCCGAAAACTGGCAGTGATGGCAGCACCAATCAAAATCACATACCAAGTCAGCAAGATCCACAGCAGAAGAGCGGGGAGTGCCGCAAAACTTCCATAAAGCTTGTTCCATGAAAAAAAACTTTGGCTCAGCCACTTGAACGATCCAAACAGGCCAGTCAAGCCAGCCACTCCGAAAAGTGCGCCGGCGATAGCGGAACCAATCGAGACTTTGGTATTGGGAACAACTTTATACACAAAATACAGTACGAAAAATAAAATAGCACAGTTGACCCAAGAGTTTTGTAAATGCGTAGAAGCCGGAACTAAAAATTTCATTGAGCTGACGGCAACGTAAACTGCAAGAGCTGCAGGAAATAAGAGCAAAACGATCCAGTAATAAAAAATTCTTTGAAACAAAGGCCTTCGACTTGGCAAATCCCAGATGCGGTGTATCCCTCTCTCCATGTTATTGATCAAAAGGATCGAGGTTAAAATTAAGGCCAACGCACCCGCAGTTCCCATTCGGCCAGCTTGAACTCGAGAAAAAACTTTACGAATAAACTGCACTCCCTCGGCTCCTACTGGTCCTTGAAAATACTCAAGAGCTAAAGCTTCAACTTTGGGATAAAGGGCTTCCATTCCATTGATGTACTGAAGAGTGGCCAGAGACACTGCAAGAAATGGAATGATCGACAGCAAGGTCGAATAAGACAAGGCCGAAGCTACAAGCTGAATTTCACCTTTGGCTAAAAGTTTATAAAAATTACTAACCGGTTTCAAAAAAACAACTTTCTTGGGTTTGAATCGAGTTGGCGATTATTCAAGCTCCTCGACAAAACTGAAAAAGCTAGATAGGAGCCGATTTTTTTTCAAGAATACCCCACCGTTGGTACAAGCTTTCAATAATTTTTTGTTTATCATGAATCTGTGAATAGATGGCCTGGACTTTAGTTGCATTAGCCGCAATCTCCGGAGTGTTCACTTCTTTTTCCAGCACTCCCATTTCTTGCTCTAAAACTTGAATCTTCGCTTCCATCTGTTCAAATTCCAGTTTTTCTTTGTAACTGAGCTTCTGACCTTTGCCGCCAGCTGCTGAGGACAAATTCGCGGCTGCGGTCGTCGACGCTGAAGCTTTTGTCGATTTGGCATCGACTAGGGGACCAGATCCCTGACCCGATTGCCATGCTTCCCACTGAAGATAATCGGCAAAGCGTTCCAATTTTCCGGATGAATTCGCTGCCATCGGGAAGGCCACGATTTCTGTGGCGACCTGATCCATGAAATAACGGTCATGTGTGACCAGAATGACCGCCCCCGGAAATTCTTGGAGGGATTCTTCAAGAATATTTAAAGTGTCTAAATCGAGATCATTTGTCGGTTCATCCAAAACTAAAACAGCAGCGGTCTCAAGCATTAACTGAGCAATCCTCAATCGACTTTGCTCGCCACCAGAGAGGCGTTCCACAGGCAAGTCCATTTGCTGAGGAGAAAATAAAAATCTCTCCAAGTAGCTTTTTGCATAAATAAACTGGCCCAAGTAATTAACATAATCACCCTGTGGGCATATATTTCGAATCAAAGAAAGTCTAGGGTTTAAGCTCTCACGATTCTGTTCAAAATAAGAAATTTTGATTGAGTCAGCAATCTCGACAGTACCCGAATCAGGTTCTTCTCGCTTGAGCAAAGTTCGAATCAGCGAAGACTTTCCAGCTCCATTGGGTCCTATCAGCCCCATTCGAGTATTGGGTCCAATCAAAGTTGAGAAGTCAGTGAACAATATCTTTGTTTGACCTGCGTCCTCTCCAGTCTCAATCGGGTAGGATTTGGAAATATTCTTCGCATCAATTAACTTTTTTGGATTGCGTTCGCCTTCGCCAAAATCCATTTTGACCGAGCGCTTGCGGTTTTTCCCAGACAACTCAGACACTTCTTCTTTTAAATCCAAAGCTCGCTCGATTCGCGATTTCTGCTTCGTTTGCCGAGCTTTGGCCCCTCGGCGAAGCCATTCTGTCTCACGGCGCAAAGTGTTTTTCATTGTCCACTCACGATGCTCTTGTCCCGCAATCATCAGCTCTTTGGCTTCTAAATAAGAAATATAATCGCCATTTATATTGAGCAAAAAATTGGGATTTTTCGGATCAAGATCAAAAATCTTGTTGGCCACACGCTGCAAAAACAAACGATCATGCGTGATCGTGAGAATAGCCATTGGGCTCTCTGCAATGAACTCCTCCAACCATAAAATACTTTCGATATCTAGATGATTGGTCGGCTCATCGAGCAGCAAAAGTTCAGGCTCAAGAACCAGCTCACGGCCTAAGGCCAACCTCTTTTTCCAGCCGCCAGATAATTGGTTCGCTGGAGTCTCCGGCGAAAATTTATCCAGCCCCAATTTCGACATCCACATGTAGGCTTCCGCCATCACTTCATGCGCATCGTTGGCCTTGGAAACAATAGCCTCATACAAAGTTTCTTCGGGCTTAAAACTTGGACTCTGCGGCAGATACCCAACATTCAATCCTCGTCGATAAGTCACAGTTCCTTGATCTGGTGCAAGAGACTTGTGCAATATTTTCATCAGAGTGGACTTGCCAGCCCCATTAGGACCGACCAAACCAATGCGGTCGCCTTCGAAAACTCCAAGACTGACATCTTTGAATAATGTTCGACTGGCAAATGAATGACTGAGTTGATGAGCACTGATGAGTTGTGACATGTATTCCTTTGAAAACCCTGTCCTTTTTACCCATTATTAAGGTTCATTGGACATCTGTAAAGATTTCTGGCACGGTGCGCTTCTCACAATAAAGGAAGTTCTCCATGACATCTGATTCAATCTTCTCAACATGGGGTTTGTCTGTTGAAACCCTACGCGCAATTACGGAAATTGGGTATGAGAAACCCACACCTGTGCAAGAAGCCGTGATTCCACATTTACTTCAAAAACCAACTGATCTTTTGGCTCTCGCTAAAACTGGAACTGGCAAGACCGCTGCCTTTGGAATTCCACTTGTCGAACACTTAACTAATGAGCCAAATGTTCAAGCTTTGGTTCTTTGCCCCACTCGAGAATTAGCAACCCAGGTTGCTCAGAGCTTGCAAGGAATGGCTAAGTTCAAAGGCTTAAAAGTAACTACAGTTTTAGGTGGCGAGTCTTATCGCAAACAAATCGATTCTTTGAAGCGTGGTCCGCAAATCGTGGTTTCAACTCCGGGTCGCTTGATTGACTTGATGGAACAAAAAGTCATCAAGCTCAGCCATGTGAAATATCTGATCTTAGACGAAGCAGACGAAATGCTGTCTTTTGGATTCCAGGATGCCTTGGAAACAGTTTGGAAAGAGCTCAGCGGCAAAGAAGTCAAAACTTGGCTCTTTTCTGCCACCATGAGCGAGTCGATCAAAAAACTAACCAAGAAATATCTCAAAGAACCGCTCACAGTGACTTTGAACAGTGCCACTCAAGACACATCTCGAGTTCAATCCTACGCTGCTGTGGTTTTTGAAGAGGACAAAGAGGACGCACTTTGCTTGCTGTTAAAAAATACTCCTGAATTTTATGGAATTATTTTTGCGCAGACCAAGCGTCAAGTGGGCGAGTTGGAATTAAAACTTCGCGCCATGGGTCTTGATGTAGATAGTCTCCATGGCGACAAAGTACAAGCCGACCGAACTCGAGTCGTTAACCGAATGAAGCGAAAAGAAACCAAAATCCTGGTTGCGACGGATGTTGCGGCTCGAGGCTTGGACATTGAAGATCTGACTCACGTGGTGAATTACGAAATTCCTTGGGATGTTGAAACTTACACTCATCGAATTGGCCGAACTGCACGAGCAGGGAAAACTGGAATTTTGTGGACCATGGTTCGCCCGAAAGAAGCACACCAATTGCGAAAATTCGAGCGCGCTTTAAAACAAGATTTCAAACCGTTGAAAATTCCATCTGTGAAGCAAGTCCGCGAGAATCAAATTTTGTCATGGCTCAAAGCAGTCAGTGAGATTGAGATTCCATCTAAAGATTCTGATATTTACAACGAGATTGCTTTGAAACTGCAGGTCGATGAGTCGATGGAAATGACTTCAAACACTCGGGACTGGTTGTTTAAAGCTTTGCATTATATGAAAGTTGCCGCTGATTTCGAGGGCAAACAGCCGCGAAGTGTAGAACTGCGAGCTCCGTCTGAAGACCGTCGTTCCGACAGTCGTGGTTTTGATGGGCCTCCTCGCCGTGACCGTTATGCAGGTCGCATTGGTGGCGCCAGCTCACGAAGTTTCGGCAGCAGCAGCCGTCCTTCTCGCAGCAGTGAAAGTTCTGGAGGCGATGAAGCGCCACCCCGTGTCTCTCGGCCAACCGGATCGGCGGCAAGCGCAGGAGCAAGTTCAGCTCCACTGAGACCGCCTCGGCCTTCGGTTGGTATCCGAACTGAAACTCGACCTCCTGCTCGAAGCCCTTCGCGTGGCTCTGAAGGTGGAAGTCGCGGCGGACGTTCCAGTGGACCGTCGGCCCGCACTCGATCCTAACTTCTTGTTCAAAACTTTAATTTCAAAAGAGCTCCCGGTGGAGCTCTTTTTTTTACTAAATTTTTAGATAAACCAGAGTAAAAATCTTAAAATACCGCCTCAATTTGAGAAACACTTTAAGTCCGACGTCAACTTTCCGATAAGTCTTGTATGAAACAGAAGTCAAACCCATCCGCCTATTTGAAGCTGATTGCCCTTGCCTTGACCGCTCTTTCGCTCTCAGGATGTTCGGTCAAAGGCAGCATCGAAGAGTACGGTCAAGTTCTGCGAAGTTCGATCTTCGGCCAACAAGCAGGTTTGGTCTCGGGATCAAGCCAAGGCCAGGTTGTAAACGGATACAATGTTTCAACGTCCATAGGTCACCTCACTGACAGCATCCAGCAGACGCCCAATGGCTACACCGTTTACTCTGGAATCCAAGGAAGCACCTCAGCAGAAGTTCAAACCTCCGCACAGTAAATCCCTACAAAAATCCCTACAAAAACACCTACAAAACTCCTGGCTAAACACCAGCAAGAAAATCTCTCAAAATTTTTTTGAACAGTCGAATTATCACTACTTGTTTGTTTTCGTCGCATCGCCCTACAAAACGGGAAGACGGAACCATGACAAGGACTGGAATTTTTGCCAGGATGGGTTTATGAAAACGACACTGGTAAAATCCCTGTTTAGAGACACTGAAAAACATTTAGACCAAGAAGTTCAGCTCTCAGGCTGGGTCAGAAAAATTCGAGATCAAAAAAGTTTTGGGTTTATCGAGCTGAATGATGGAAGTTTTTTTAAAGGAGTCCAAGTCGTCTTTGATTCTCAATTGGCAAATTTTGAAGAACTAACCAAGCTTTCTATTGCCAGTTCGATTTATGTGACGGGGAAAGTGGTCAAATCCCAAGGAGCAGGCCAGGCTTTCGAAGTGAACGCTTCAAAAGTTGAGGTTTATCAAAAAGCTTCAGCTGAATACCCTTTGCAAAACAAGCGACATACTTTCGAATTTTTGAGAGAAATCGCTCATCTTCGCTCTCGCTCCAACACTTTCTCAGCAGTTTTCAGAGTCCGCTCAGTTTTAGCATTTGCTATCCATCAATTTTTTCAAAGCAAAGGTTTCGTCAACGTTCATACTCCCATAATTACCGGATCTGATGCCGAAGGTGCTGGAGAAATGTTTCGAGTCACGACTTTGAAATTAGACAAGCCGCCAAGAAATGCCGACGGAAGTGTCGACGCCAGCCAGGATTTTTTTGGCAAAGAGACCAACCTGACAGTCAGTGGGCAGTTAAACGGCGAAACCTTTTGTGCGGCCTTTCGCAATATCTACACATTTGGGCCGACTTTCCGAGCAGAAAATTCGAATACTTCTAGACATGCTGCTGAATTTTGGATGATCGAGCCTGAAATTGCTTTCGCCGACCTTTCAGTTAATATGGATTTGGGCGAGGAAATGATCAAGTTTATCATCCGACAGGTGATGGAACAATGTCCCGAGGAGATGGAATTTTTTAGTCAATACATCGAAAAAGGGCTGTTCGATAAGCTTCACAATCTTTTGAACCATGAATTTGGCAGAGTCACTTACACTGAAGCCGTCGATATATTGTTGAAGTCTGGCAAGAAGTTTGAATTTCCGGTCAAGTGGGGAATTGACCTTCAATCAGAACATGAAAGATATCTTGCCGAGGAGCACTTCAAAAAGCCGGTCTTCGTCACGGATTATCCAAAAGAGATCAAAGCTTTTTACATGAAACTCAATCCCGATCAGAAGACGGTACGAGCCATGGATCTGTTGGCTCCCGGAATTGGAGAAATCATCGGTGGCTCTCAAAGAGAAGACAATTTGGAAATTCTCGAGGCTCGGATGACCGCAGCCGGCCTCCACCCAAAAGATTACTCATTCTATTTAGATCTCCGCCGTTACGGAAGTTTTCCTCATGCTGGGTTCGGCTTGGGTTTCGAACGAATGATGATGTATTTAACGGGAATGACCAACATCCGAGATGTGATTCCATTTCCGCGAACTCCTAAAAATGCGCTTTTCTAGAATTCATTCCAACGCGCTTCTAACGATATATTAAAAAAAAGTTTATTGAGTCTCAAAATTTTCTTTGTTAGTCCTCAAGAAATGGAGAAAAAAATGACCAAAGCACTGATCCTTTTGTTAACGGTTTCAAGTTTATTGATATCTTGCTCTTCGGGCTCTAGCCCATCCAATCCAAGCCCAGCGGGTCCGGGCGGAGCCGCCGATAAGGCCGCCAAAGATTCAGATTTTGACAAAATGGCCATCGGCACTTGGCAATCAAAGAATTGTTTTCAAGGTGAAAACGGATCTACTGCTCGTCTAGTATTTCAGTTTTTAGGTGATGGCAAAGGCAAGCAGATTATAGAAACATACGCAAATGCAACTTGCGATGGAGCTCCTCAAAAATCGTCTGCACAAGACCTCACTTTCACGGTAGATAGATACGCCAATGGTGCGGGACAAATCACAACCAACGGGAAGCCATTTGACGTGATTTTTACGACTGATGAAAAAAATATGACAATTACCGATGTAAACGGCTCTTTTGATTTTCTCAAAGTAAATTAAGCTTTCAGCAATCGGCCTCAAATTTTTACATAGAAAAAGGTCACTCAGGTGGCCTTTTTTATTTCTGACAGCCTCATCCATTGCCAAAGTCCTCCAAAATCTGTGCGCCATAATTGCAGTCGGTGTCATCGGCCAATTGGATTGGCGAATATATCAACAATTGAACTCCGCCAGGGGCAGCTTGGTGCGAGGAGAGTGTAGGTGAATCAAGTACCAAATTAAATCCCCCTTGCTGGAACGGAAATGTTAGACGGTCACAATTGAGATTCTCAAGTGAGCAGAAATCAGTTACACCTCAGACCCATGAAAAAAACATTCCGCACTCCTGCCAGCATCAAAGACCAGCCACGAGGAAAAGCCAAAGGGCGACCGCCTTTACCGACTCGCGGAGCCCCCTCCTCAGCTCATCGAGTGCCGCGAGTGGGAAGGCCCGTTTTTAAAGGTCAGCGGCAAGACGAAGTTTTCAAAGCAGGAGGACCGAATTGGCCGAAAGAGTGGCGTGCTATTATCGGCCAACATGCCATTCTAGAAGCTCTCAAAGTTCGTCCGAAAACCATCAAACAAGCTTGGCTTAAACAAGGCTGGGAGTCTTCTGCGGATCTCAACCACCTCAATGCCGAAATGAAATCTCGTGGAATCAAGCCCGACATAGTGCCAGCCGCTTATTTAGATAAAATTACTGTTTCCCATCAGGGTGCAGCAGTTTTCTCTAGTTTCACACCGGAGGTGAATTTCGCTGAGCTGGCTAAGCTAGAAAAAGCAGTTGCGCTTGTTTTGGACGGAATCGAAGACCCGCAAAATCTCGGAGCAATCATTCGAACTTCATGGCTGATGGGAGTCGCTGGCGTAATCATTCCCGAAGATCGCGCTGTCGGCTTAACTGCTTCGACCCATAAAGTGGCCTGCGGAGGCGTCGAACATGTTCCAGTTGAACGCACGACAAATTTTACCAACCCAATAGAAGACCTTAAGAAAAATGGTTATTGGGTGTTCGGACTTTCGCATGAAGGAGAGCGCTCGCTATTTGATCTGCAAATCCCTGAAAAGGTCGTGTGGTGCATTGGTTCTGAAGAAAAAGGCCTTCGCGTCACTACCCAGCGTCTGTGTGATGAGTTGATTCGCATTCCGCAAATCAGTGCCGCAGCCAGCTACAATGCTTCGGTTGCAACTGCGATTGCTCTAACAGAAACTCATCGACAGCAAAGCCTTAAAAAACTTTCAAATTAACTTTGACTCGTTCCCGAATTATTCATAGAACCTTTCGGTCGTGTCTCAAGAATTGCTGGTTTAGCTCAATTGGTAGAGCAGCTGATTTGTAATCAGCAGGTTGCGGGTTCGAGTCCCATAACCAGCTCCAATTTCTTGAGGGCGTCGTTTTTAGGAAAACCCTTTGGAGGGGTGCCCGAGTGGCTAAAGGGGGCGGACTGTAAATCCGCTAGCTTACGCTTACGAAGGTTCGAATCCTTCCTCCTCCACCAACGTTCTCTAAAAGAAATTTTGGTGAACAAAGCGGGTGATCCGAAAGAACTAAGGGCGGGAGTAGCTCAATTGGCTAGAGTATCAGCCTTCCAAGCTGAGGGTTGCGGGTTCGAGACCCGTCTCCCGCTCCAATTTTTTCTGTTGTGGTTTTGCTCTGGCTGTTCTGTTTCGGTTTTTGCTCAAGGGTGCATTTGGCCCGTGTAGCTCAGTGGTAGAGCGCACCCTTGGTAAGGGTGAGGTCGTCGGTTCGGCTCCGATCACGGGCTCCATTTTCTGAATTTGGCATCGAAAAACGCCAAAAACAGCAAATGAGAGAGCTTGTTTTGTATTTTGAATTGAAAAAGTGTAGGTTTTAAAAAATTTATTTAAGTAAGTCCATTCAGGAGGAGAAAACAAAATGTCTAAAGAGAAATTCAACCGCTCAAAGCCCCACGTCAACATCGGTACAATCGGTCACGTCGATCACGGTAAGACAACTTTGACAGCGGCGATCACGACAACATTGGCTTTGACTGGGAAAGCGACTGCAATGTCGTATGACCAGATTGACAAATCTCCTGAAGAAAAAGAGCGCGGAATTACAATTTCGACTACTCACGTTGAATACGAAACTGAAAACCGTCACTACGCCCACGTTGATTGCCCAGGACATGCTGACTACGTTAAGAACATGATCACTGGCGCCGCTCAGATGGATGGTGGAATTTTGGTTGTTTCGGCAGCTGACGGTCCAATGCCGCAAACTCGAGAGCACATCTTGTTGGCTCGCCAAGTTGGTGTTCCAGCCCTGGTTGTTTTCATGAACAAAGTCGACATGGTTGATGACGCTGAATTGTTGGACTTGGTTGAGTTGGAAGTTCGAGAACTTTTGTCAAAATACGAATTCCCGGGCGACAAGATTCCTATCGTTAAAGGCTCTGCTTTGAAAGCACTTCAAGGCGACAATTCACCGTTGGGTCGTCCCTCTATCTTGAATTTGATGGCTGAAGTTGATGCTTACATTCCAACTCCAATCCGAGCCACTGAGAAGACTTTCTTGATGCCGGTTGAGGATGTTTTCTCGATCTCTGGTCGAGGAACTGTTGTTACTGGCCGAGTTGAGCGTGGAATCGTTAAAGTGGGTGAAGAGGTCGAAATCATCGGAATTCGTCCAACTCAAAAAACAACGGTAACTGGAATTGAAATGTTCCGTAAGTTGTTGGATGAAGGTCAAGCTGGAGACAACTGCGGTGTTCTTCTGCGTGGAACTAAAAAAGAAGACGTCGAGCGCGGTCAAGTATTGGCCAAGCCAGGTTCAATTAAGCCTCATAAAAAATTCAAAGCAGAAGCTTACATTCTCACAAAAGAAGAAGGTGGACGTCACACTCCATTCTTCAATGGCTACCGCCCACAGTTTTACTTCCGAACAACGGATGTAACAGGTGTTGTGACTTTGAAAGCTGGAACTGAAATGG